>NZ_JBMGQR010000014.1:0-76149 GCF_049059935.1 Solicola agrisoli
CGCGGACCACGGCAGATCTGCCGTGGTCCGCGACCGTTTACCAGGAGGTCCTGGTAAACGACGCCATCCTCAGCGCAGGCGGCGGGCCACCTCGGCGGCCCAGTAGGTGAGGACGACGTCGGCGCCGGCACGGCGGATGGACAGGATCGTCTCGTCGATGGCGCGCTCGCGGTCGATCCAGCCGCGCTCGGCGGCGGCCTCCACCATCGCGTACTCGCCGGAGATGTTGTAGGCGGCCACGGGGACGTCGACGGCCTCGCGCACGCGCTGCACCACGTCGAGGTAGCCCATCGCGGGCTTGACCATGACGAGGTCGGCGCCCTCCTCGACGTCGAGGAGCACCTCGCGCAGCGCCTCGCGGGCGTTGGCGGGGTCCTGCTGGTAGGTCTTGCGGTCGCCCTGGAGCGAGGAGTCGACGGCCTCGCGGAAGGGACCGTAGAACGCCGACGAGTACTTCGCGGCGTACGCCAGGATCGAGGTGTCGGTGAACCCGGCGGCGTCGAGCGCCGCGCGGACCACGCCTACCTGGCCGTCCATCATGCCGCTGGGGCCCACCATGTGCGCCCCGGCCTGCGCCTGCGCGACGCCCATCTGCCCGTAGATCTCGAGGGTCGCGTCGTTGTCGACGCGGCCGCGGTCGTCCAGGACGCCGCAGTGGCCGTGGTCGGTGAACTCGTCGAGACACAGGTCGGACATCACCACGAGCGCGTCACCGGCCTCGGCGGCCGCGTCGGCGATGGCGACGTTGAGGATGCCGTCGGGGTCGAGCGAGCCCGAGCCGGTGGCGTCCTTGTGCTCGGGCACGCCGAACAGCATGACGCCGCCGAGGCCGAGCTCGGCGGCCTCGGCCACCGCCGCCCGCGCGGACTCACGGGTGTGCTGGACGACGCCCGGCATGCTCGAGATCGGGCGCGGCTCGGCCAGGCCCTCGGCCACGAACATCGGCAGCACGAGCTGCCGGGGCTCGACCGAGACCTCGGCGACGAGCCGCCGCACCGCCGGCGACGTGCGCAGGCGGCGCGGACGGTGGGCGGGGAAGCCCACGCCTCAGGCCCCGGCGCGGCGCCGGCTGGCCGGACGGCGCTCGGACGGCTTGGTGACCGGCTCCCCCGCGTCGAGCATCGTCACGCGACGGGCGGCACCGAAGTCGGCGAGCGCGTCGGCGAGGTCCTCGGCCGAGGGCGCCTCGGCGACGACGTCGACCCGCAGGCCGTGCTCCTCGGCGGTCTTGGCCGTGGCCGGACCGATGCACGCGATGATCGTCGACGCGTGCGGCTTGCCGGCGATGCCCACGAGGTTGCGGACCGTGGACGAGGAGGTGAAGACCACCGCGTCGAACTTGCCGGTCTTGATCGCCTCGCGGGTCGGCGCCGGCGGCGGCGCGGCCCGGACGGTGCGGTAGGCCGTGACGTCGTCGACCTCCCAGCCGAGGTCGGTCAGGCCGGCGACGAGCGCCTCGGTGGCGATGTCGGCGCGGGGCAGGAAGACACGGTTGATCGGGTCGAGCAGGTCGTCGTACGGCGGCCAGTCCTCGAGCAGTCCGCGCGCGGACTGCTCGCCGCTCGGCACCAGGTCGGGGATGATGCCCCAGGTGCGGATCGCCTCGGCGGTCTTGTCGCCGACCGCGGCGATCTTGAGGCCCGAGAACGAGCGGGCGTCGAGGCCGTACTCGTCGAACTTCTCGCGCACGGCCTTGACGGCGTTGACGCTCGTGAACGCGACCCACTCGTAGCGGCCCTCGACGAGGCCGCGGACGGCCTTGTCCATCTGCTGGGGGTTGCGGGGCGGCTCGACCGAGATGGTCGGCACCTCCTCGGAGACCGCGCCGTAGCTGCGCAGGCGGTTGGCCAGTCCGGCGGCCTGCTCCTTGGTGCGGGGCACCAGCACGCGCCAGCCGAACAGCGGCTTGGTCTCGAACCACGACAGCGTGCCGCGGAGGTCGACGACGTCGCCGACGACCGTGACGGCCGGGGCCGACATCTTCGCCGCGCGGGCGTCGGCGGCGACGTCGGCGAGCGTGGAGACCAGCGTGGTCTGCTCGGTGGTGGTGCCGACGCGGGTCATGGCGACCGGCGTCTTCGGGTCGCGCCCGGCCTCCATGAGGCCCGCGGCGACGTCGCCGATGGTGTTGACGGCCGACAGCACGACGACGGTCTGGTCGCCGGCGTAGGGCGCCCAGTCGACCTTGGACTCGCCCATCCGCACGACCGACATCTCGCGACGGGTGCGGGTGGTGAGGGGGACGCCGGCGTAGGCGGGCACCGCGGTGGCCGCGGACAGGCCGGGGACGACCTCGAACGACAGGCCGGCCTTGGCGCAGGCCTGCGCCTCCTCGGGGCCGGTGGCGTAGGTGAAGGGGTCGCCGGCGAGCAGGCGGACGACGCGCTGCCCGGTCTTGGCGTGGCGCACCACGATGCGGCCGCGCGCCGACGGCGTGAGCGTCGCGCCGTCGTCGGCGAACCCGCCGTCGACGACCTCGGCGCCGTTGGTCACGAGCGCCGCGTGCTCGGGCGCCTCGATGATCACGACGTCGGCCTCCGCGAGGAGCTCGGCGGCGCGGACGGTGAGCAGCCCGGCGTCACCCGGCCCCGCGCCGACGAAGCTGACGTGGCCGCGCGGACGCAGCGACGCGGGCGGCGTGCCGGCGGGGGTCTGGACCGTGGCCTTGCCTCCGCCCTTGGGCGGGGCGGCCTGGGCCTCGGACGCGGTCGGGCGCGACGTCGCAGTCGCGCGGGTCGCGGTGGAGGTGGTCGTCACAGTCGTCTTCTTCCTCGTCTGCCTCGGGGTTCGTGCAGTCATTTACTGGGCCTCCGCTACGAGGGCGGCGGCACCGTCGGCGAGCATCTCGGCAGCGAGACGTGCACCGACGCCGACGGGGTCGTCAGGCGACCCCGTCATGGACATGCGGATCATGGGGGCGCCGGAGACGGCACCCACGACGGCCCGCAGCCACAGCTCGTCGCCGTCCTCACCGAGGGCGACGTCGGCCAGGGCGCCCACGGGCGCCGAGCAACCGGCCTCGAGCGTGGACAGCAGGCTGCGCTCCGCGGTCACGGCGGCGCGGGTGGCGCCGTCGTCGAGCTGGGCGAGCGCGGCCAGGACGCCGGCGTCCTCGCTGCGGCACTCGCACGCCAGCGCGCCCTGCCCGGGAGCCGGGAGCATCTGGAGCGGGTCGAGCACCTCGGTGGCCTCGTCGACCCGTCCGAGCCGGGCCAGGCCGGCGCGGGCGAGCAGCACGGCGTCGACGGTGCCCTCGGCGACGCGTCCGACGCGGGTGTCGACGTTGCCGCGGATGGGCACCACCTCGAGGCCGAGACCGAGCGCGTTGAGCTGCGCGGCGCGGCGCGGCGAGCCGGTGCCGACCGTGGAGCCGCGCGGCAGCTCGCCGAGCGTCAGGCCGTCGCGGGCGACGACGACGTCGCGCGGGTCCTCGCGCAGCGGGACCGCGCCGAGCGCGACCCCGTCCTGCGGGGTGGTGGGGAGGTCCTTGAGCGAGTGGACGGCCACGTCGACGCGCCCCTCGAGCAGGGCGTCGCGGACGGCCGAGACGAACACGCCCTGGCCTCCGAAGTCGGTGAGCGGCGCGAGGTTGCGGTCGCCCTCGGTGCTCACCGGGACCAGCTCGGTGCGACGGCCGGTGACGCGCGTGATCGCCTCGGCCATCGACGTGGACTGGGTCAGGGCGAGCCGGCTGGCGCGTGTGCCGATGCGGATGACGTCGCTCATCGGTCCCCCTCCGGCTCGATCCGGGCGGCGACGACCTCGGAGACGGCCTCGACCGCGGCCGGGTCGAGCGAGAACAGGTCGGCCAGCGCGCTGGCGTAGGTGATGCCGTCGGGCTGGCCCGCCAGCTGCTTGATGCGCACGGTGGGCGCGTGGAGCAGCTTGTCGGCGACGCGGCGCACGGTCTGCTCGACGTCGGCGCGGACGTCGGCAGGCAGGTCGGGACGACGTCCGTGGAGGCGCACGAGCTCGGCCTCGACCACCTCGGTGGCCATCGAGCGCAGCGCGACCACGGTGGGGGTGACGCGGGCGGCGTTGCGGGCCGACAGGAACGCGGCGACCTCGGCGGCCACGATGTCGCGCACGTGGCGGACGTCGTCGGCGGTGCTCTCGTCGGGCGTGGCCGCGGCCAGCTCGGCCAGGCTGACGAGCGTGACGCCGGGCAGGTCGGCGGCGGCGGGGTCGACGTCGCGGGGCAGCGCGAGGTCGAGCAGGACGAGCGGACGTCCGTCGGCGACCAGCTTGACGCGGTCGACGTCGAGGACGACGCCGGTGGCACCGGTGCACGAGACGACGACGTCGGCCAGGGCGAGCTCGGCGTCGAGCTCGTCCCACGGCACGGCGAGGCCCTGCACGCCGTCGGCGACGCGCTGCGAGCGCTCGAAGGTGCGACCGGTGACGACGACGTCGTGGGCGCCCCGGCGGGCGAGGGTGGCGGCGGTGAGCCCGGCCATCGCGCCGGCGCCGACGACGAGCACGCGGCTGGTGGTCAGGTCGGTGCCCGCGGCCTCGGCGGCGTCGAGCGCGGCGGTGACGACCGACGGCGCCGCCTGGTCGATGCCGGTCTCGGCGTGCCCGCGCTTGCCGACGCGCAGGGCCTGCTGGAACAGGACGTTGAGCGAGGGGCCGACGGTGGTCTGCTCCTGGCCGCGCTGCAGGGCGACGCGGACCTGGCCGAGGATCTGGCTCTCGCCCACCACCATCGAGTCCAGGCCCGAGGCGACGGAGAACAGGTGGGCGACGGCGGCGTCGTCGTAGTGCACGTAGAGGTGGCGCAGCACGGCGTCACGGCCGATGCCGGCGTGGTCGACGAGCAGGGCCGAGACGTCCTCGACGCTGCCGTGGAACCGCTCGGCGTCGACGTAGACCTCGACCCGGTTGCAGGTGGAGACGACGAGCGCCTCGCCCACGTGCGGGGTCTCGACCGCGCGGCGGACGAGCTTGGCGGCGCCGTCGGAGTCGAGCGTGACGCGCTCGAGCACGTCGACGGGCGCGCTCCGGTGGGACATGCCCACGACCAGGATGCTCACAGCGAACCCACCACCTTCGCGGCGACGTCGTCGGTCGCCTCGTGACCGGAAACGGCCTCGTCCCCCGAGAGCGCCTTGCGCTGCTCGTGATACGCCAGGATCTGCAGCTCGATGGACAGGTCGACCTTGCGGACGTCGACGCCGTCGGGCACCGACAGCACCGCGGGCGCGAAGTTCAGGATGCTGCTGACGCCGGCGCCGACCAGGCGGTCGGCCACCTCCTGGGCGGCGGGGCCGGGCGTGGCGATGACGGCGATCGAGATGCCGTGCTCGGCGACGACGGGCTCGAGCCGGTCCATGGGCGAGATCGGCAGGCCGCCGTGCTCCTCGCCGACGCGGGCGGGGTCGGCGTCGAAGATCGCGACGACGCTGAAGCCGCGCGAGCGGAAGCCACCGAAGTTCGACAGGGCCTGGCCGAGGTTGCCGATGCCCACGATGACGACGGGCCAGTCCTGCGTCAGGCCGGTCTCGCGCGCGATCTGGTAGCGCAGGTACTCCACGTCGTACCCGACGCCGCGGGTGCCGTAGGAGCCGAGGTAGGACAGGTCCTTGCGGAGCTTGGCGGAGTTCACGCCGGCCGCTCCGGCGAGCTGCTCGGAGGAGGCTGTGCGCATGCCGCGGTCGGCCAACGTGGTCAGCGCCCGCAGGTAGACCGGCAGACGTGCCACGGTCGCCTCAGGGATCCCACGGTCCGCCGCTGCGCGGCTTCCCGAGGGGGGTCGCATGTGGGTCACGTCGCTCCTGGCCGCCCAGGGGGTCGAGGCTCCGGCGTTCACGGAGAGGTCGTCAGGCGGACACCCCACTGTAGGAGTTTGTGAACGAGAGAACAAAATCGAGCGGGCGGCCGGACGGGGGTGGGTGAGATATCCCACTAGCGGTGTGGTAGCCCCCGGAGTTCCGGTGATCTACCGGCGGGTCACGACAGGGCCGCGCGGAGCCGTCCGGCGTCGACGCGCCAGAAGTCGTGGCGCTCGCCGTCGACGAACGTCACGGGGACCTCGTCGCCGTAGGTGGCGACGAGCTCGGGGTCGGTGTCGACGTCCTGCTCGGTCCAGGCCTCCCCCAGCTCGGTGCAGACCTCGGCCACGACGCCGAGGGCGACCTCGCACAGGTGGCAGTCGCGCCGCGTCAGCACGTGGACGCGGGCGCTCACGACAGCCCCAGCTCGCCGGCCCGCACCCGCGCGCGCAGCCGCCCCTTGGCGACCTTGCCGGTGGCCGAGTGCGGCAGCGAGTCGACCACCTCGACGTCGCGCGGCCACTTGTAGCGGGCCAGCCGCTGCTCGCACTGGGCGCCGATCGCGGCCAGCACGGCCTCGCGCTCGGCCCCCTCGGCGGCGACGACGTACGCGCTGACGGCCTCGCCCGTGCGGGTGTCGGCGACGCCGATGACGGCCACCTCGGCGACCTCGTCCAGCTCGCCGAGCACCTCCTCGACCTCGCGGGGGTAGACGTTGAAGCCCGAGACGATGACGAGCTCCTGCAGCCGGTCGACCAGCACGAGGTCTCCGTCGTCCCCGATCAGGCCGACGTCGCCGGTGCCCCACCAGCCGTCGGCGTCGGGTCCGTCGACGCCGTCGGGCCAGTAGCCGCTGAACAGGTTGGGGCCCTGCAGCCAGATCTCGCCGGGGTCGCCGCGGTGGGCGTCGCGGCCCGAGACGTCGACGATGCGCAGGTGCAGGTCGGCGACCGAGTGCCCGACCGACGACGGACGCGGGGGCTGGGTGCGGTCGCGACCCGGCGTCGCCGGGGTGGCCGCGACGACCGGAGAGGCCTCGGTGAGGCCGTAGCCCTGCTCGATGACGACGCCCGCCGACGCCGCGAACTCCGCGGCGAGGTCGGGATCGAGCGGGGAGGCGCCGCTGAGCACGGTGCGGACGGCGGCGAACGACTCTCGCAGGTCGTCACGCCCCACCCAGGCGGCCGCCACCGGCGGCGCGAGGGGCACGTTGGTGACGCCGTGGTCGCGGACGACGGCGAGGGTGCCGTCGACGTCGAACCGGTCGACGAGCACCAGGCGCGCGCCCGTGGCGAGCACCTGCCCGAGCACGCAGCTGAGGCCGTAGACGTGGAACAGCGGCAGCAGCCCGAGGACGACGTCGTCGGCGGCCATCACCGGCGGGTCGATGCGCGACACCTGGTCGACGTTGGCGAGCAGGGCGCGGTGGCTGAGCATCACGCCGCGCGGGGTGCCGGCGGTGCCGGAGGTGTAGAGGAGCGTCGCGAGGATCTCGGGGTCGGCCGGGCTCGGCGGCACGCCCTCGCCCGGGGTCCGGGCCAGCACCTCCCAGGCGGTCTCGCCGTCGACCGGCTCGGCGTCGTGGACGACCACCGGCGGCGCCTCGTCGCCGAGCGCCCCGCGCACGAGGGCCGCGGCGGGGCCGCCGGCGACGACCAGCCGCAGCCCGGCGTCGGCGACCAGGCGCATCACCTCCCCGGCGGCGGCGCGCGGGTTGACCGGCACCGCGACGACGCCCGCGCGGTGCGCGGCGAGGTAGGTGGCCACGAACGCGATCGTGTTGGGCATGACGATGCCCACCCGGTGACCGGCGACGAGCCCGCGCCCGGACAGGCCGCGGGCGATCGCGTCGACGGTGGCGTCGAGCTCGGCCCAGGTGGCCGTGCGGCCGTCGCCGAAGGCCTCGACGAGGGCCACCGCGTCGGCCGAGTCCTCGGCGCGTCGACGGAGCAGGTCGCTGACGTTGGCGCTCACGCCGTCGAGTGTTCCACACCGGCGGTATGTGGCGCGCCGACGAGGTGGGCGGCCGCCGCCCATGGCCTAACCTCGGTGGCGTGTCCCGCGAAACCACCCCCGAGAAGCCGCTGAACCTGCGGTCGAGGTCCGCCCTCGCGGGGCAGGCCGCGGCGGCCGTCGCGGAGGTCGAGACCGCGCTCGCACCGGCCCCCGACCGCACCGCGGCCGCGTTCTTCGACGTCGACAACACCCTGATGCAGGGGGCGTCGATCTTCCACCTCGCCCGCGGGCTGCACCGCCGCGAGTTCTTCACCGGCCGCGACATCGCCCGCGCCGCCTGGCAGCAGGCGTGGTTCCGCGTCGTGGGGGTCGAGGACCCCGACCACGTCGCCGAGGCCCGGTCGGCCGCGCTGGCGTTCATCGCCGGCCACCGCGTCGACGAGCTCGAGCGCGTCGGCAGCGAGATCTTCGACGAGCAGATGGCGCACAAGATCTGGCCCGGCACGCGCGCCCTGGCCCAGATGCACCTCGACCGCGGCGAGCGGGTCTGGCTCGTGACGGCGGCGCCCGCCGAGATCGCCCGCACCATCGCCCACCGGCTCGGGCTCACCGGCGCGCTCGGCACGGTCGCAGAGAGCGTCGACGGCGTCTACACCGGCGCGCTCACCGGCCAGATGCTCCACGGGCCGGCCAAGGCCGACGCCGTCCGCGCGATCGCCGAGCGCGAGGGCCTCGACCTCGACCGCTGCTCGGCCTACTCCGACTCCGCCAACGACCTGCCGATGCTGTCGCTCGTGGGCCACCCGTGCGCGATCAACCCCGACGCCCGGCTGCGCGCCCACGCGCGGTCGCACGGCTGGCGCGTCCACGACTACCGGACCGGGCGCCGGGCGGCCAAGGCCGGCCTGGCCGTCGCGGCCGGCTCGGGCACGCTGCTCGGTGCGTCGGCGGCCGTCTCGGCACTGCGGCGGCGGCTGCGGGCCTGAACCGTGACGCAGGCCTCACCCCTGCGTACGATCGGCGGGACGACACCTCCTGGAGGGGCGAGCACCGTGATCGGGTCCTGGGGTCTGCTGCGCGACGCCGTGCTGCGGCTGCGCGCGCGCCCCGCCCTGGCCGACCACGAGCTCGACCTGCTCCTGTCGATCGCCAGCACCGCGTCCGGCGCCGGCGCCTCGACGGGTGGCGCACCCGACCCGTCGGACGACGACCCCGAGGCGCTGCGGCTGCGGGCGCTCGTCGAGCTCGCCCGCGGCGGGGACGCCGACGCGTTCGGCCACCTCTACGACCACTACCTGCCCGGCGTGTTCCGCTTCGTGTACTACCGGGTGAGCTCGCGGACGCTCGCCGAGGACCTCACGAGCGAGACCTTCACGCGCGCCCTGCGCTCGATCGGCCGCTACGAGTGGCAGGGCAAGGACTTCGGCGCCTGGCTCACCACGATCGCCCGCAACATCGTCACCGACCACTACAAGTCGAGCCGCCACCGCCTCGAGGTGGTGGCCGACGAGGTGCCCGAGACCGCCCACGTCCAGCCGGGGCCCGAGGACGAGGTGCTCGACTCCATCACCAACGCGGTGCTGATGGAGGCCGTCGCGGCGCTCCCCGACGAGCAGCGCGACTGCCTGCTCATGCGCTTCGTCCAGAACCTGACGATCGCGCAGACCGCCGAGGCGCTGGGACGCAGCGAGGGCGCCGTCAAGCAGCTGCAGCTGCGCGCCGTCCGCCGCCTCGCGCGCGACCTGCCTACGGAGGCCGTCCGGTGAGGGCCGTCACCGCCCGTAACCCCGGGGCCGGGTGCGTCGTTGGGTGCGTGACGGGGACGAGCGGGTCCCGCACGCGACGGCACGGCGCGACGCACACCACGGGGCAGGACGAGCAGCGATGAGACGGCAGCAACGCGAGCAGGCACGGGCCGACGCGCTCGCCCGCGCCCTCGACGGCCGACCCGTCCGCGACCGCACCCTGGCCGCCGAGACCGACGAGCTGGTGCGCGTCGCCGAGGCGATCCTGCGCGCCGAGCACCCCCAGCCCGACCCCGCCTTCGCCTCCGACCTGCGCGAGCGCCTCGTCGCCGAGGCGCGGACCTCGCTCGCTGTCGCGCCCCGCCGTGTCGTGCACGTCCGCCCCGTCCACGACGGGCCCACCGCCGTCGGGCACCGACGCGGCCGCGCGCTCGTCGCCGCCGTCGTCGTGGCTGCCGGCTCCTTCGGCCTGGTCGCGACGAGCGCCCAGGCGCTCCCCGGCGAGACGCTCTACCCCGTGAAGCGGGGCGTCGAGCGCGTCGAGCTGGCGACCCAGCGTGGCCCCGAGGGCACCGGCCAGAAGCAGCTGGAGCTGGCCTCCGAGCGCCTGGCCGAGGTCGACGCCCTGGCCCGCGACGGGGTGAGCGGGCGCGAGGCGCGTCTCGTCGACGACACGCTGGCCGACTTCAGCTCGTCGGCACGGGCGGGCTCGGTCGAGCTGCTCGGCGCCTACCGCGACCGCGGCACCGCGGTCGCCCTCGAGCGGGTCGACACCTTCACGCAGGACTCGCGCAGGACGTTGACCTCGCTGGAGGGACGCCTGCCCGACACGAGTGCCGCGTCGTTCGCCGACGCCACGTCCGCGCTCAGCAGCATCGTCGCCGACACCACGCGGGTCTGCGACGACTGCGTGGCGGTCGTGCCCTCCACCGGGTCCGACGACGACGCCTCCGCCGGCTTCGCCCAGCCCGCACCCACCGCGCCCACGCCGTCGGCGCCGTCGGTCGCCCCGTCCGGCGACGGCGACCAGCAGGTGCCGTCGGTCGGCGACCTGCCCGAGGTGGTGGTGCCGACCCCGTCGGCCACCGTGCCGTCCACGCCCACCCCGACGCTGCCGCGTCCCACCGACCCGGTGGGCGGTCTCACCGACCCGCTGCTCGGCGGCCTGCTCGGGCAGAACCCCGACGGCACCACCGACTCGGGCCGGCCTGCGCTGGTCCCCGGGCTGCTCGACGGCCTGCTCGGCAACCGCTGACCGTCCGCTCCGTCCGCGATCCGACGGGTTGGCGGGGTTCTGGGCGTTCAGAAACCCGCGAACCCTTCGGATCGCGGGCGAGGTGCGGCCCCGACGCCTAGAAGAAGGGGTGCCCGCGGTCGACGAGCAGGGTGTAGAGCGTCTGCTGGATGGTCTCGCGCACCTGGTCGGTGACGTTGAAGACGAGCATCGGGTCGTCCGCGGCGTCGGCCGGGTAGGCGTCGGTGCGGATCGGCTCACCGAACTCGATGATCCACTTGCTGGGCAGGGGCACCAGGCCGAGCGGGCCGAGCAGCGGGAACAGCGGCGTGATGGGGATGTAGGGCACGCCGAGCAGGCGCGCGAGCGAGGGGACGTTGCCCACCAGGGGGTAGATCTCCTCGGCACCGACGATCGAGACGGGGACGATCGGCACCTGGGTGCGCATCGCCGCCGAGACGAAGCCACCGCGGCCGAAGCGCTGCAGCTTGTAGCGCTCCGAGTAGGGCTTGCCGATGCCCTTGAAGCCCTCGGGCCAGACGCCCGCGACGTGGCCGGCTCGCAGAAGCCGCTCGGCGTCCTCGTTGCACGCCAGGGTGGCGCCGGTCTTGCGGGCGAGCTGACCGACGAACGGCAGGTCGAACACGAGGTCGGCGCCCAGCAGGCGCAGGTTGCGGTGCGCGTGGTCGTGGACGGCCAGGCCCGTGACGGCGGCGTCGATCGGGATGGTGCCCGAGTGGTTGGCGACGATCAGCGCGCCGCCCTCGTCGGGGATGTTGTCGGCGCCGCGCACCTCGACCCGGAACCACTTCTCGGCGACGGGACGCAGCGCGGCCAGCATGATCTCGAGCATCTGGGGGTCGAGGCCGAACGCGTCGATCTCGTAGTCGCCGCTCAGCCGGCGGCGCAGCGCGGCCACCATCTCGGCGGCGCGGCGCTCCCAGTCGTCGCCCAGCACCTGCTGCGCGCCGTGCAGCAGCGCCGAGAACAGCTCGTCGACGGGGATGCGGGGGCCTCCGCGCTCGTCGGCGGTGACACGCGGCTCGTGCGCGGCCGTCGTGGGCGGGACCTCGTCGACGACCACCTCGTCGGCGACGGGCTCGTCTCGCGGGGCCTGCGGGCGCGGCACGACGGGGTCGGCGGCCGCGAGGTGCGGGACGTCGGCGGGTGCGGGGTCGGGCTCGGGGGCGGGCGTCGGTCGCCGCGTCGGCGCGGACCGGCGTCCGCCCGACGGGGCCAGCGATCGCGCCGCCGAGGACGGCGACGTCGAGCGGCTGCCTCGGCCGGGACGGCCGCGGGTGCCGATCGGGACGACGTCGGCCACCTCGGCCTCGTGGTGGGCTGCGGGGTCAGCCATGACGTCCTCCGACGGCCGAGAGCAGGCCGGGAGAGACGCCGTCGGCGAACTCCGCGAGGGTCTGCGGGGTGGAGTAGCGGGGCTCGTACCCGAAGATGTGGCGCAGCGCGGCGGTGTCGGCGACGCGGCCGTAGGTGAGGAGCCGGGTGAGCTCGGGGGTGAACCGCGAGCCCATCTGGCGCACCAGCCGGTACGTCAGCGAGGTGAAGCCGACCGACGGGAGCCGCACGAGCGGGCGGCCCAGCCGGCGCGCGGCCTGCGAGACGGTGGTGACGTCGTCGCCGACGACGTTGAAGGTGCCCGGGCGGTCCTCGAGGGTGGCCAGGCGGAGCGTCTCGATCGCGTCGTGCGGGTGCAGGAACTGCAGCCGGGGGTCGTACCCGAGCACCGCCGGCAGCGCCGGGAGGCTGAAGTACTCGCCGAACGCCGAGCGGACGGTGGGGCTGAGGATCGTGCCCAGGCGCAGGGTCGTCACGACCGTGTCGGGCCGGCGGCGCGCGAAGCCGCGGGTGTAGCCCTCGACCTCGACGGCGTCCTTGGGGAACCCCGAGCGGACGCCTGCACGCGGCGACATCGACTCGGTGAACATCGCGGGGTCGCGCGGCGAGGAGCCGTACACCGCGGTGGACGACTGGAGCACGAGCTTGCGCACGTGCGGAGCCGCCTGGCACGCGGCCAGGAGCTGCATCGTCCCGATCACGTTGGTCTCCTTGGCGGGACCACGCGTGCTCGAGCCGAGGTTCATGTGCACGACGGTGTCGACGTCCTCGACGGCGATCACCTTGCCGACGACCGGCGTGCGGATGTCCGCACGGACGAACTTCACGCCCTGCAGGTCACCGGCGGGCGGCAGCACGTCGAGGCCGACCACGCGGTCGACCTCCGGGCTGCCGGCGAGGGTCCGCGCGAACAGCGCACCGAGGTCGCGAGCGACCCCGGTGACCAGGACGACGCGACCCATGGGCTTACTTGCCCAGACGACGGCGCTGGACGCGCGTGCGCTTGAGCAGCTTGCGGTGCTTCTTCTTCGCCATCCGCTTGCGGCGCTTCTTGACTACAGAACCCACGGGTCACCTTCACGATCGCTGGATCGCGCCGGGACGACCGGCGCGTCGCACCAGCCTACGGCCTCAGGCGCCACAACCCCATTCGGGGTTCGACCACCGGGACGAGGGACGCCCCGCCGGCACGGTGGACCAGCTGACGGGGGCAGGCGCCCGTCCGGCAAGGCGCCCCCGCGAAGGCGTACTGGTCTTGTACGTCGAGCGGGGAGCAACGCCGCCGGGCGGGATGCCTGGGCCCGTCAGCCGGCTTGGAAGTAGGACTTGCGGAGGTACTCCTCGACGGCATGCTCGGGGACGCGGAACGACCGTCCGACGCGCACCGCCTCCAGGTCGCCACCGTGCACCAGCCGGTAGACCGTCATCTTGGACACGCGCATCTGGGTGGCCACCTCGGCCACCGTCAGGAACTTCACGCTGTCTGGCATCTCCCACGCCCTGTCCGACACGCGCGCCCCTCGGGCTTCCCCCCCGAGGCTCGAACGGGCGTGTCTGATGTGAGGGTAGTGCCCGGTGTGACGTGTGCGAAAGCCGAACACGAATGTCCGCTCAGATCCGCGTCCGTTTCGCAGGAGTTCGGACCGGTTCGTCCCGCGTGGCGGTCTACGGCTGGGGGTCGAGCCCGTGGTACGGGAAGACCTCGCGGCGTGCGGCGGTGATGCAGCGGTCGAGCCAGCTGGCCGGGTCGTAGCCCGCGTCGAAGTCCTTGTAGGCGGTGCCCTGGCCGTCGCCGAGCGTCAGCGGGCCCGGCTTGCCGCGCAGCTCGGCGACGCGCGCCGACCACTCGGGCGGGCAGGGGGTGTCGGCGGCGAGCGGGGAGCCGGCGACGATCGACAGCAGGTGCGACCACGCCCGCGGCACGACGTCGAGGACCGAGTAGCCACCGCCACCGGTGGCGACCCAGCGTCCGCCGCAGAGCTCCTCGGCGAGGTCGGCGAGCGCCAGGTACGACGCGCGCTGGCCGTCGACGCTGAGCATCAGGTTGGTGAGCGGGTCGTCCATGTGGGAGTCGCAGCCGTGCTGGGTGACGATCACCTCGGGCTTCCAGGCGCGGAGCACCGGCGGCACGACCGCGTGGAACGCGCGCAGCCACCCGGCGTCGACGGTGCCCGGCGGCAGCGCGACGTTGACCGACGACCCCTCGGCCCCGGGGCCGCCGACCTCGCTGGGCAGGCCCGTGCCGGGGAACAGCGTCTGCGGGCCCTCGTGCACCGACACGGTCAGGACGCGGGGGTCGTCGTAGAACATCTGCTGGACGCCGTCGCCGTGGTGGGCGTCGACGTCGACGTACGCGACGCGCTGCGCGCCGTGGTCGAGCAACCAGGCGATCGCGACCGCGACGTCGTTGTAGATGCAGAAGCCGCTGGCCACGCCGGGCATCGCGTGGTGGAGTCCGCCGCTGATGCTCACCGCGCGCGGCGACTCCCCCGTCCAGACCAGCCGGGCGGCCTCGAGGGTGGCGCCCGCGATGAGGGCGCTGGCGTCGTGCATGCCCGCGAACGTGGGGTTGTCGGTGGTGCCGAGCCCGACCGAGAGGTCGGTGTCGTCGCTGCTGCGGATCGCCTTGACGGCCTCGACGTACGACGGGGTGTGCACCCGCGTGAGCTGCTCGTCGGTGGCCGGCTCGGGCACCACCGGGGCGAGCGACTCGGGGTCGAGCAGGCCCAGCTCGTCGGCCAGGGCCATCGTCAGCTCGACGCGGACGGGCGCCATCGGGTGGCCGAGGCCGAAGTCGTAGCCGGTGAGCCGGTCGTCGAAGACGATGCTCGCGGTGTCGCTCATGCGGTGAACACTAGTCCGCGCCCGTGACGGGCCTCACGCCAAGTCGCGCGACCTGTTCCTGGCGGCCTCGATCGCCGACAGGAACGCGGCGCGGACCTTGTGGTCCTCGAGCTCGCGGATGGCGGCCGCGGTGGTGCCGCCGGGCGACGTCACGCGCTCGCGCAGGATGGTGGGGTGCTCGCCGGTCTCGCTCATCAGCTTGGCCGAGCCGACGAACGTCTGGACGACGAGGTCGGTGGCCGTCGACCGTGGCAGGCCCAGGTGGACGCCCGCCTCGATCATCGACTCGACGACGAAGAAGATGTAGGCCGGGCCCGAGCCGGAGATCGCGGTGACGGCGTCCTGCTGCTTCTCGGGCACGCGCAGCGTCTTGCCGGTGGCCGCGAGCAGCTGCTCGGTGCGGCGCAGGTGCTCCTCGTCGCAGTGGGTGCCGCGCGAGATCGCGAACATGCCCTCGTCGACGAGCGCCGGGGTGTTGGGCATGACGCGGATGACGGGCGTGCCGTCCGGCAGCGCCGCCTCGATCGTCGCGGTGGTGATGCCGGCGGCTAGCGAGACCACGAGCGTGCCGGCGGGCACGACCGGGGCGATCTCCTCCAGCACGTCCTTCATGTCCTGCGGCTTGACGACCACCAGGACCGTGTCGGCCTTGGCGACCGCGTCGCGGTTGGTCAGGACCTCGACGCCGTAGCGCTCGCGCAGCTCGGCGGCGCGCTCGTCGCGGCGCTCGGACAGCACGATCTCGGACGGTCGGCGTCCGCTGCGCAGCAGACCTGCGACGAGCGTCTCGCCCATCACGCCGGCACCGAGGATCGCGACCATGCTCATGGCGCCATCGTGGCACAGCGGCCGGCCGGGCCCCTCAGCCCTTGCTGACCAGCGACCGCGCGAAGAAGGTGACGTTGGCGGGGCGCTCGGCCAGGCGCCGCATCAGGTAGCCGTACCACTGCTCGCCGTACGGGGTGTAGACGCGGACGGTGTGGCCCTGCGCCGCGAGCCGCTCCTGCTCGTCGGGGCGGATGCCGTAGAGCATCTGGTACTCGAAGTCGCCGGGGCCGCGACCGTTCTCCGACGCGAGGTGGCCGGCGATCTCGACCAGCCTCGGGTCGTGCGAGGCGACCATCGGGTAGCCGTCGCCCCGCATGAGCACCTTGAGGCAGCGGACGTAGGAGCGGTCGACGTCGTGCCGGTCGGTGAAGGCGACGTCGGACGGCTCCTTGTAGGCGCCCTTGCACAGGCGCACGCGCGAGCCCGTCGTCGCCAGGGCCCGGCAGTCGGCCTCGGTGCGACGGAGGTAGGCCTGCAGCACCGCGCCGGTGTCGGGGAAGTCCTGGCGCAGCTCGTGCAGGACCCGCAGGGTGGAGTCGGTGGTGGTGTGGTCCTCCATGTCGAGGGTCACGGTGGTGCCGACGTTGGCGGCGGCCTGGCAGATCCGGCGGGCGTGCTCGAACGCGATGCGCTCGCCGCCGTCGCCGATGAACTGGCCGACGGCCGAGAGCTTGACCGACACCTCGGTGCGGTCGGCGACGCCCACGGCGGACAGCTCGCGGAGCACGTCGAGGTAGGCCTGGACGGTGGCCTCGGCCTGCGCGATCTCCGTGGTGTCCTCGCCGAGGTGGTCGAGGCTGACCAGCAGGCCCTTGGAGGTCAGCTCCTGCGCGGCGTGGACGGCGTCCGCGGTGCTCTCGCCGGCGACGAACCGCGCGACGATGCCCGACGAGACCGGCATCGTGGCGGCGAGCTCCTTGAGCCTCTCGCTGCGGGCCAGGGCCAGCAGGGGCCGTCGAAGCATGTGCACCTCCAGCACGTCCAGCCCGGGCCGTCCGGGACGATTCGGACTCTACTGAGCCTGGCCCTGCGCGTCCGTCGTGGGGGCGGCGGCCAGGTGCAGGCGCGTGTAGGCCAGCGCCTCGGCGAGGTCGGACTCGCGCTCGACGCGGTCGGCGCACCGCCGGGTGTTGATCTCGATGACCACGTGGCCGTCGAACCCGGACTCGGCGAGCAGGGCGAGGAACTCCTCGCAGGGCTGGCCGCCGCGGCCCGGCACCAGGTGCTCGTCCTTGGCCGACCCGTTGCCGTCGGTGAGGTGCACGTGACGCAGCCGGCGTCCGAGGTCGCGCGCCATCGTGACGGGGTCGGAGCCGGCCGTCGCGGTGTGCGAGAGGTCGAGCGTGACGTGGTCGTAGTCGTGCACGACGGGGTCCCAGCCGGGCAGGTAGGCCTGGAACTCGCGCTTGCGGGCGCGCCACGGGTACATGTTCTCGACGCAGAAGTCGATGCCCGTCCGCTCCTCGAGCTCGCGGATGCCGGTCTCGAAGTCGCGGGCGTAGTCGCGCTGCCAGCGGAACGGCGGGTGCACGACGACCGAGGTGGCGTCGAGGGCGTGGGCCATCTCGGCGCTGCGCTCGAGCTTGCCCCACGGGTCGGTGCCCCAGACGCGCTGCGTCACCAGCAGGCAGGGCGCGTGGACCGAGACCACCGGGATGTCGTGGTAGTCGCGCAGGCCGCGGACCGCGTCGAGGTCCTGGCTGATCTCGTCGATGCCGACCATCACCTCGACCCCGTCGTATCCCAGGCGGCGCGCGAGCTCGAACCCGTCGGCGGTGGACTCGGGGTAGACCGAGGAGGTCGACAGCGAGACGGACGCCGCACGGTGGGTCGGCACCGGCGCGGCGCGGCCTTCCGAGTCGGCGTCGCTCACACGTTCCAGCCTACGACCCGCCCGCGATCCTGCCCGAAGGGCTGGCCGGTCCGAGTGGGCGTTCTGCGAAGACGGTTCCGTGCGTTCGGTCCGGCAAGGCGGACGAGCGAAGCTGGGCGCACTTTGCCCTGCGAGCGAGGAGAACGCCGCCGGTCGGGCGCACGGGGCCGTCTACATGGAGTCGAGGCGTTCGAGGAGGACCCCTTCGCGGAGGGCCCAGGGGCAGATCTCGAGCTCGTCGACGTTGAACAGGTCCATGACGGCGTCGGCGACGACGGCGCCCGCCACGAGCTGGTGGGCACGGTTGGGCGAGACGCCCGGCAGCTCGGCGATCTCCTCGACGCCGAGACCCGGAAGCGTCTGCAGGCACTCGCGCAGCGAGTCGGCCCTGAGGGAGCGGCGGACGTAGGCGCCCTCGGACGACGCGGGCGCGCCGCACACGCGCGCGAGCGAGCGGAACGTCTTGCTGGTGGCGACGGCGTGGTCGAACCCGCCGCCGCGCATCAGGGCGCCGGCGTCGTTGGCGATCTGGGTGCGGACGTGGCGGCGCAGGGCGCGCACCTGGTCGTGGACGTCGCCGCCGTCGCCGAACCACTCGCGGGTGAGGCGTCCGGCCCCGAGCGGCAGGGACTGCTCGACGTCGGGCTGCTCGTCGGCACCCGTCGCGATCTCGAGCGACCCGCCACCGATGTCGAAGACGCCCAGCCGGCCGGACGACCAGCCGAACCAGCGGCGGACGGCGAGGAACGTCAGGCGTGCCTCGTCGGCACCGGGGAGCACCTCGATGTCGACGCCGGACTGCTCGCGCACGCGGCGCAGGACGTCGTCGGCGTTGGTCGCGTCGCGCACCGCGGAGGTGGCGAACGCGACGACCTCCGCGCACCCCTTGTCCTCGGCGACGGCGCCCGCCTCCTGCACGAAGGTGACCAGCCGGGTGATGCCCTCCTCGTTCACCGCACCGGCGGCGTCGAGGTGCTCGGCGAGCCGCAGCGGCTCCTTGTGGGCGAACGCCGGCAGCGGCGGGGCGCCACGGTAGGCGTCGACCACCAGCAGGTGGCCGGTGTTCGAGCCGATGTCGAGGACTCCGAGGCGCATCGGACCACCCTAGGGCGTGCGAGGGGCCGGACGTCCACGCGTACAGTCGCCGACGTGCCCGAGGTGCTGCTCGACTTCCCCCGCGCGTTCACCGAGTTCACCGACCCGGCGGACGAGACGCAGGTGTTCCGCTGCGACCTGACGTGGCTCACCTCGCGCTGGACGTGCATCTTCGGCCAGGGCTGCCCGGGCATCTACGCCACCGCGCCCGAGTCGGGCTGCTGCACCCTCGGCGCCCACTTCAGCGACGAGGACGACCACGCGCGCGTCGCGACCTTCGTCGAGCAGCTGGGCCCGGACGACTGGCAGCACCACGCCGAGGGCCAGCAGGCCGAGGGCTGGACCGAGACCGACGAGGACGGCGACCTCAAGACGCGCGTCGTCGACGGCGCCTGCATCTTCCACAACGACAAGGACTTCGCCGGCGGCTACGGCTGCGCCCTGCACGGCTGGGCGCTCGGGCACGACGTCAAGCCGCACGAGGTCAAGCCCGACGTCTGCTGGCAGCTGCCGCTGCGTCGTCGCTTCCGCGACGTCGACCGCGGCGACGGCACCACCTACACCGAGGTCGAGATCGGCGAGTACGTCCGCGCCGGCTGGGGCCCCGGCGGCCACGACCTCGACTGGTACTGCTCGTCCAACACCGAGGCCCACGTCGGCCGCGAGCCCGTCTACGTCTCCAACGCCGACGAGCTCGTCGCGCTCATGGGGCAGGGCGCCTACGACGTCCTCGTCGGGCTCTGCGAGGAGCACCTCGCCGTGCCCGGACGCTCGACGCGGCACGCGGCGGACCCGTCGCGATGAGGGTCGTCGGCGGCACCCTCGCGCACGACCCCGCTGCCGAGGGCGACGCCCGTCGTGGTCACAATGTCCGCATGCGTCTGGATCACCTGTCGTTCGCCGCCGGCCCGGAGGGTCTGGCCGAGACCGCCGCCCGGCTGAGCGAGATGCTCGACGCGAAGTCCTTCGACGGCGGCGTCCACCCCCGCTTCGGCACCCGCAACGTGATCATCCCCGTCGCGGGAGGCAAGTTCATCGAGGTCGTCGAGGTGCTCGACCACCCCGCCAGCGACAAGGCCCCCTTCGGCCAGGCCGTGCGCGCCCGCTCCGAGGCCGGCGGTGGCTGGCTCGGCTGGGTCGTGTCCGTCGACGACATCGAGCCCGTCGAGCGCCGCATCGGCCGCCACGCCGTCCTGGGCAACCGCCGCCGCCCCGACGGCTTCAACCTCCAGTGGCGCCAGATCGGCGTGCGCGGCCTGCAGTCCGACCCGCAGCTGCCGTTCGTCATCTGCTGGGACGTGCCCGCCGACGAGCACCCGTCCCACGGCACCAGGAACGAGATCTCCCTGACCGCGCTCGAGATCGCCGGCAGCCCCCAGCGCGTCAGCGACTGGCTCGGCGAGCCCGCCCTCGAGGCGCTCGAGGACCTCGAGGTCCGCTGGGTCGCCCCCCACGGCACCCCCGGCATCGTCGCCGCCCAGTTCCATGGTCCCGCCGGCGTCGTTCGCATCTAGTCCGCGGGCCCTGGCATCCCGCCTGATCCCGCAAATCCCGAACCGGGAGCGTCGTCCTGAGTAGGAAGACGGATGTCGTCGAGCTCGTTGCCCGGCAGGCTGGGGGGATGACCAGCAGCACCCCCTCCCTCCCCCGTTCCCGCGCGACCGTCGTCACCGTCGTCGCCCTGCTCGCGACCCTCGCCCTGGCGCTCACCGGGGCCGCGGTCGCCGTGGCGGGCCCGCACCCGGACGCGTCGGCGCTGCGCCACGCGGCGGTGCTGACGGGCGGCGCGTCGGCCGCGGCGTTCGGGGTGGCGGCGGTGCTGGTGGTGGCGACGCGTCGCCTCGTCCCGGGGCTGTGGGGCTACGTGCCCGGGGTGGTCTGCCTGGTGGCCAGCAGCCTGGCCGTCGGCGCGGTCTGACGCCGGTCCACAGCCCGTGGCCCGGCACCGGCAGGCTGTCGGACCCACCGCCTAGGGTTCCTCCCATGCCCAGGACCCCCACCGCGAAGGCCTCCCGACCGGCGTACGCGTGCTCCGAGTGCGGCTGGACCACCACCAAGTGGGTGGGCCGCTGCGGCGAGTGCCAGGCGTGGGGCACCGTCGCCGAGGCCGGGGCGCCCCGCACCGGACGCACCGTGGCCGGCCCGGTGAGCCAGCCGGCCCGGCCGATGACCGAGATCAGCGTCGACGCCACCCGCGCCACCTCGTCCGGGGTGGGCGAGCTCGACCGCGTGCTCGGCGGCGGGGTCGTCCAGGGCGCCGCGCTGCTGCTGGCCGGCGAGCCCGGCGTCGGCAAGTCCACGCTGCTGCTCGAGGTGGCCGCGCAGTGGGCACGCCTCGGACGCCGCACCCTGTACGTCAGCGGTGAGGAGTCCGCGGCCCAGGTGCGCCTGCGCGCCGACCGCACGAACGCCGTCGAGGAGAATCTCTTCCTCGCCGCCGAGACCGACCTCGGCGCGGTGCTCGGCCACGTCGACGCCGTCGAGCCCTCGCTGCTCGTGGTCGACTCCGTCCAGACGATCTCCTCGGCCGAGGTCGACGGCGTGCCCGGCGGCGTCACCCAGGTGCGCGAGGTGTCCGCGGCCCTCACCCAGGTCGCCAAGCGCCGCGGCATCGCCACGCTGCTCGTCGGCCACGTCACCAAGGACGGCGCGATCGCGGGCCCGCGCGTGCTCGAGCACCTCGTCGACGTCGTGCTGTCGTTCGAGGGCGACCGGCACTCGCGCCTGCGGGTCGTGCGGGCGGTCAAGAACCGCTACGGGCCCGTCGACGAGATCGGCTGCTTCGACCTGTCCGAGGAGGGCATCGTCGAGGTCAGCGACCCCACCGGGCTGTTCGTGTCGCGGCACGCCGAGCCCGTGCCCGGCACCTGCGTCACCGTCACGCTCGAGGGACGGCGCCCGCTGCTCGCCGAGGTGCAGGCGCTCGTCGCGCCGTCCAGCACGCCGTCGCCCCGCCGGGCCACGAGCGGGCTCGACTCCACACGCGTGGCGATGGTCGTCGCCGTGCTCGCCCGCCGGTGCGGCGTGGGCATCTCCCAGCACGACGTGTACACCGCGACGGTCGGTGGGGCGCGTCTCGGCGAGCCCGCCGCCGACCTCGCCACCGCCGTCGCCATCGCGTCCGCCGCCCGCGAGGTCGCCGTCCCGGCCGACGTCGTCGCGCTCGGCGAGGTGGGTCTGGCCGGCGAGGTGCGGCGCGTCGCCGGCGTCCAGCACCGCCTGCGCGAGGCCGCCCGCCTGGGCTTCAAGCGGGCGCTCGTCCCCGCCGACCACGGCGCCGCCCCGGCACCGGCCGACGTCGACGGCATCCAGGTCGTGCCCGTCCACGACCTCGCCTCGGCGCTCCGGGCGCTCGGCCTGCAGGGGCGGCCCGCCGCGCCCGCCCCGTCCGACGCGGAGTCGGCGTGGTCCGTCCAGGCCTCCGCCCGCTGACCCCGCTCGACCAGGTGCGGTACGTCCAGGTCACGACCCGGTCTCGGGCTGGCATCACGGGGCCGGGTGCCGCCTAGGATGGAACCGACATGCCAGTGACAGGAGCGACGTGACGATCAGCGACAGGCCGAGCGACCGAGCTCTCGGTGACCTCCGCGTGCGGGCCGTCATGGCCGGCGTGGCTCCGGGCACCACGCTGCGCGAGGGCCTCGAGCGCATCCTGCGCGGTCGCACCGGCGCCCTGATCGTGCTCGGCCAGGACCGCGAGATCGAGCAGATGTCCACCGGCGGCTTCGCCCTCGACGTCCCGTTCACCGCCACCGCGCTGCGCGAGCTGGCCAAGATGGACGGCGCGATCGTCCTCGACGGCAACGCCACCTCGATCCGTCGCGCCGGCGTGCACCTGATGCCCGACCCGTCGATCCCCACCGAGGAGACCGGCACCCGTCACCGCACCGCCGACCGGGTGGCCCGTCAGACCGGCGTCCCGGTGATCTCGGTGTCCGCGTCCATGCACATCATCGCGATCTACGTCGGCGGCAACCGCCGCGTGCTCGAGGACGCCGGCGCCATCCTCGCCCGCGCCAACCAGGCGCTGGCCACGCTCGAGCGCTACAAGCTGCGCCTCGACGAGGTCTCCGGGGCCCTGTCGGCGCTCGAGATCGAGGACCTCGTCACCGTCCGCGACGTGGCCGCCGTGGCCCAGCGCCTCGAGATGGTGGCCCGCATCTCGGCCGAGATCGAGGACTACGTGCTCGAGCTCGGCTCCGACGGCCGGCTGCTCTCGCTGCAGCTCGACGAGCTCGTCACCGGCGTCGAGACCGACCGCGAGCTCGTCGTCCGCGACTACATGCCCGGCGGACGCCGCGCCAAGACGCCCGAGGAGGTGCTGGCCGCGCTGTCGGCGATCTCCTCGAGCGAGCTGGTCGACCCCGCCGCGGTGTCGCGCGCGCTGCACCTCGGCAGCAGCGAGCACCTCGACTCCGCCGTCTCGCCCCGTGGCTACCGTCTGCTGGCCAAGGTCCCCCGGCTCCCCCCGCTCGTCATGGAGCGGCTCGTCGAGCACTTCGGCACGTTGCAGAAGCTGCTCGCGGCGAGCATCGAGGACCTCCAGACCGTCGACGGCGTCGGCGAGCTGCGCGCCCGCAGCGTCCGCGAGGGCCTGTCACGCCTCGCCGAGTCGAGCATCCTCGAGCGGTACGTCTGACCTAGCCGGTCGGCGTCGGCGACGCCGGGCTGCTCGGCGCCGGTGTCGGGCTCGGTGCGGGCGTCGGCGTGGGCGCGGGACGCGTGCGGAGCACGACGTCGGCCGTGCCGGGCTCACCGCCGAGCACCGCGGCGCGCACCTGGTAGGTCTTGGCCGGCACGAAGCGCTCGTCCGCGGCGCAGTCGTCACCACCACGTCGGCCCGACCAGGTGAGGTCCACGGTCGTCGACCACGTCGGGTCGAGCTGCACCGACCGCTTCGGCACCGCGTCGGGGCACACCTGGGTGCTCCACAGGCTGTCGCCGTCCTCGTTGGCGACGTCGACGATCAGGTCGACGTCGGCGAGGTCCAGGCTGCACGGGCGCGAGGCGGTGGTGGTGAACGCGAGCCGCACCGGCACCGGCCCGGCGGCGAAGGCACCGCCGGGCACGCCCGGACGCACCGCCACGGACCGCGCGTCGCAGGCGCCCGTGGCCGCCGAGAGGTCGACGTCGACGTCCACCTCCTTGCGCTTGCGTGGCTGGGTGGTGGCGGGAGCCGACGTCGGTGCAGCCGAGGGAGCCGCGGACGTCGCGCTGGACGTGGGCGCGACGGGCTGGGCGGTGGGCGCGGGGTCGTCGCCGCCGCCGGTGAACAGGCGCACGAGGCCGAAGACGACCACGGCGACGACGAGCAGCACGACGAGACGACGCCGGCGGTAGACCGCGGGCGTGGGGCGACGCTTCTGCCTGACGTTCCCGCTCATGTGCGCCCACCGTAGCCGCTCGGCCCAGCCGACTAGGCTCGGCACGCCATGGCCCCCACGCCCCTTCCGGACTCCCTCCCCGACGACCTCGACGGGCTCCACGACGTCGTCCTCGAGTGGTACGACGACCACGCCCGCGACCTGCCGTGGCGCGCCCCCGGCACCCCCGCGTGGCACGTCCTGGTGTCCGAGCTGATGCTCCAGCAGACGCCCGTCGTCCGGGTGCTGCCCGTCTACGAGGCCTGGGTGCGGCGCTGGCCGCGTCCGCAGGACCTCGCCGCCGCACCGTCCGGCGAGGCCGTGCGTGCGTGGGGTCGTCTGGGCTACCCGCGGCGGGCGCTGCGGCTGCACGCGTGCGCCGTCGCCCTGACCGAGCAGCACGACGGGGTGGTGCCCGACGACCACGCGACGCTGCTGACCCTCCCCGGCGTCGGCAGCTACACCGCGGCGGCGGTGGCGTCGTTCGCGTTCGGCCAGCGGCATGCGGTGCTCGACACCAACGTCCGGCGCGTGCTCGGACGCGTCGTGGCCGGGACGGCCTATCCGCCCAACGCGGCCACCGTCGCCGAGCGGCGCACGGCCGAGGCGCTGCTGCCGGACGACCCCGCGACGGCCGCGCGGTGGGCGGTGGCGGTGATGGAGCTCGGCGCGCTCGTGTGCACCGCGCGGTCGCCCCGGTGCGGCGAGTGCCCCGTGCGCGACCGGTGCGCCTGGTACGCCGCCGGCCGCCCCGAGCACGACGGACCGCCCCGACGCGGGCAGGCCTGGGCCGGCACCGACCGTCAGTGCCGCGGACGCCTGCTGGGCGTCCTGCGCGACGCGGACGGCCCGGTGCCCAAGGACGCCCTCGACGCCGTCTGGGACGCCGCCCCGCAGCGCGAGCGCGCCCTGGACTCCCTGGTGGCCGACGGCCTCGTCGACGCCCGCGACGACGGCACCTACGCCCTCCCCGGCACCCCCTGACGCCGTCCGGCGGCCCCCGACCGATCCCCCGGCCGTCGATGTCCGACTTCTGCAACGCCTCGGACGGCGATGCGTTGCAGAAGTCGGACGTCAACCGGCTCGGGGGGACGCCCGGTGGCTCTGGACGCGACCGAGGCCGGCCCCGCGGTGCGGGACCGGCCTCGGTCGGTGGTGCTGGTGCGACTACTCGGTGGCGCCGGCGGCCTCGGCGGGGAGCTCGTCGGGCACCTCGCCCTTGGTCTCGCCGCGGAAGGTGAAGGTCGCGGACGGACCCTCGCCCTCGACGTCCACCAGGATGATCTGGCCGGGACGGACCTCGCCGAAGAGCAGCTTCTCGGCGAGCACGTCCTCGATCTCGCGCTGGATCGTGCGTCGCAGCGGACGCGCGCCGAGCACCGGGTCGAACCCGCGCTTGGCGAGCTGCTCCTTGGCCGCGGGCGTGAGCTCGAGGGCCATGTCCTTGTCCTTGAGCCGGCCCTCGACCGAGGCGAGCATCATGTCGACCATCTCGATGACCTCGTCCTGCGTCAGCGGCGGGAACACGACGATCTCGTCGACACGGTTCAGGAACTCCGGACGGAAGTGCTGCTTGAGCTCGTCGGACACCTTCGCCTTCATCCGGTCGTACGAACCGGCGACGTCACCGGCCTGGCTGAAACCGAGGTTCACGCCCTTGGCCATGTCACGCGAACCGAGGTTCGTGGTCATGATGATGACGGTGTTCTTGAAGTCGACGACTCGCCCCTGGGAGTCGGTCAGGCGACCTTCCTCCAGGATCTGCAGCAGCGAGTTGAAGATGTCGGGGTGCGCCTTCTCGACCTCGTCGAAAAGCACCACCGAGAACGGCTTGCGGCGCACCTTCTCGGTGAGCTGGCCGCCCTCCTCGTAACCGACGTAACCGGGAGGCGAACCGAACAGCCGCGACACGGTGTGCTTCTCGGAGAACTCGCTCATGTCGAGCTGGATGAGCGCGTCGTCGTCGCCGAACAGGAAGTTCGCGAGCGCCTTGGACAGCCAGGTCTTACCCACGCCGGACGGGCCGGCGAAGATGAACGAGCCGCCGGGGCGACGCGGGTCCTTGAGGCCCGCACGGGTGCGTCGGATGGCGCGGGAGAGGGCCTTGATGGCCTCCTCCTGGCCGATGACGCGCTTGTGCAGCTCGGCCTCCATGTTGAGCAGCCGCGAGGACTCCTCCTCGGAGAGCTTGACGATCGGGATGCCGGTCGCGATCGCGAGGACCTCGGCGATGAGCTCCTCGTCGACCTCGGCCACGACGTCCATGTCGCCGGCCTTCCACTGCTTCTCGCGCTCGGACTTCTGCCCGATGAGGGTCTTCTCCTCGTCGCGCAGCGACGCGGCGGCCTCGAAGTCCTGGCCGTCGATCGCCCCCTCCTTGCGGCGGCGGACGTCGGCGATCTTCTCGTCGAACTCGCGCAGGTCGGGCGGAGCGGTCATCCGACGGATCCGCAGCCGCGAGCCGGCCTCGTCGACCAGGTCGATGGCCTTGTCGGGCAGGAAGCGGTCGGAGATGTACCGGTCGGACAGCGTGGCCGCCGAGACCAGCGCCTCGTCGGTGATCGTGACGCGGTGGTGCGCCTCGTAGCGGTCGCGCAGGCCCTTGAGCATGTCGATCGTGTGCGCGATCGACGGCTCGGGCACCTGGATGGGCTGGAAGCGGCGCTCGAGCGCGGCGTCCTTCTCGAAGTGCTTGCGGTACTCGTCGAGCGTGGTGGCACCGATGGTCTGGAGCTCGCCGCGGGCCAGCATGGGCTTGAGGATGCTGGCGGCGTCGATGGCTCCCTCGGCCGCACCGGCACCGACGAGGGTGTGGATCTCGTCGATGAACAGCACGATGTCGCCGCGGGTGCGGATCTCCTTGAGAACCTTCTTCAGGCGCTCCTCGAAGTCACCGCGGTAGCGCGACCCGGCGACGAGCGCGCCGAGGTCGAGCGTGTAGATCTGCTTGTCCTTGAGCGTCTCGGGCACGTCGCCGCGGACGATGTCCTGGGCCAGGCCCTCGACGACCGTCGTCTTGCCGACGCCGGGCTCGCCGATGAGCACCGGGTTGTTCTTGGTGCGGCGGCTCAGCACCTGCATGACGCGCTCGATCTGCATCTCGCGCCCGATGACGGGGTCGAGCTTGCCCTCGCGGGCGGCCTGCGTGAGGTTGCGGCCGAACTGGTCGAGGACCAGCGAGCTGGACGGAGCGCCCTCGGCGGGTGCGCCGGCGGCAGCCGTCTCCTTGCCCTGGTAACCGCTGAGCAGCTGGATGACCTGCTGGCGGACGCGGTTGAGGTCGGCCCCGAGCTTGACGAGGACCTGGGCGGCGACGCCCTCGCCCTCGCGGATCAGGCCGAGCAGGATGTGCTCGGTGCCGATGTAGTTGTGGCCGAGCTGCAGGGCCTCACGGAGGCTGAGCTCGAGGACCTTCTTGGCGCGCGGCGTGAACGGGATGTGGCCGCTCGGCGCCTGCTGGCCCTGGCCGATGATCTCCT
Source organism: Solicola agrisoli (assembly GCF_049059935.1). NCBI lineage: Bacteria > Bacillati > Actinomycetota > Actinomycetes > Propionibacteriales > Nocardioidaceae > Solicola > Solicola agrisoli. The sequence continues at coordinate 27,545 of NZ_JBMGQR010000014.1, forward strand.
CGACCTGGGCGCGGACGGCCTCGAGCGAGATGTCGAGCTGCTCGAGCGCCTTGGCCGCGACACCCTCACCCTCGTGGATCAGCCCCAGGAGGATGTGCTCGGTGCCGATGTAGTTGTGGCTGAGCATCCGTGCTTCTTCTTGTGCGAGCACGACGACGCGCCTCGCGCGGTCGGTGAACCTCTCGAACATGGTGTCTCCCCTGGATCGAACCCACTGGGCCGTTGCCCTCTCATGCTAGACCGCGCGGCAACCGAAGCCCGAACGAGTCCACCTCTGAGTGGATGTACACAGAACAACGCGAACCCACCGCCTGCGTGTTCCGGCGGTGGGTTCGCTCCGAGCGAACGGCTCGGTGGTGCTGGTGGTGCGTGGTGTCAGTGCGCGGCGGCGTACGCCTCGCGGACCTCGGTGGAGACGCGCCCGCGGTCGGGGACGTCGTAGCCGTTCTCGCGCGCCCAGGCGCGGATCGCGGCCGGGGAGTCGCCGGACGCGGCGGCCTTGCGACCGCCGCCTGAGGTGCCGCCCGAGCGACGACGGCCGTTGCTGGCCTTGCGCGCCTCGGCGACGTAGGGCGCGAGCGTGTCGCGCAGCTTGGATGCATTCCCCGAGGAAAGGTCGATCTCGTACCGGGTGCCGTCGAGGGCGAATTCCACCGTCTCGTCGGCGTCTCCCCCGTCGATGTCGTCGACGAGGAGGACCTGGACCTTTTGCGCCATGGTCGGCTGCCTTTCAAGAATGTGCGGGACTTGCAATCTCAGTCTGCCACGTAAAACACGGTGACAGGAAATCCGACACGGCCCGATTCGTCGTCCGCACAGGCACCGAAATCAGCGATTGTCCGAATTGCAGGAATACGCCGCCCGGCGAACCGACGCTATTCGCGCCGCGCCAGCGGAAACAGGATCGCGTCGCGAATTCCGACCCCGAGCAGCAGCATGACGAGCCGGTCGACGCCCATGCCCATGCCCCCGGCCGGCGGCATGCCGAACTCGAGCGCGCGCAGGAAGTCCTCGTCCAGGTCCATCGCCTCGGGATCGCCCGCCGCCGCGAGGAGCGACTGCTCCTCCAGGCGCTCGCGCTGCACCACGGGGTCGTTGAGCTCGGAGTACGCCGGGGCCAGCTCGACGCCGTTGATCATCAGGTCGAAGGCCTCGACGAGACCCTCCTCGGTGCGGTGCGGCTTGGCGAGCGGGCGCACCGACGTCGGGTAGTCGCAGACGAACGTCGGCTGGACCAAGGTGTGCTCGACCAGCTTCTCGTAGATCTCGAGCGCCACCTCGCCGGCGCCCCAGCCGTCGCGCAGGGCGACGTCGTGCTTGCCGGCCAGGTCGCGCAGGTGGGCGACGTCGGTGTGCTGGTCGACCTTCTCGCCGACCGCCTCGGAGACGAGCTCGAACAGGCCGACGCGCCGCCAGGGCGCCTCGAGGTCGATGGTCGACCCGTCCCGGGCGGGCACGACGGTGCGCCCCAGCGCGCGGGCCGCGTCCAGGACGAGGTCGCGGCACAGGTCCATCATCGTCTCGTAGGAGCCGTACGCCTCGTACGCCTCGAGCATCGCGAACTCGGGGTTGTGGGTGTTGTCGGCGCCCTCGTTGCGGAACGTCTTGCCGATCTCGTAGACGCGGTCGACGCCGCCGACCAGAGCGCGCTTGAGGTCGAGCTCGAGGGCGATGCGCAGCAGCATGTCGGCGTCGAGCGCGTTGGCGTGCGTGGCGAACGGACGCGCCGCGGCACCGCCGTTGGTGGACTGCAGCACCGGCGTCTCGACCTCGACGTAGTCGCGGGCGTCGAGCGTGGTGCGCAGCGACTTCAGGACGGTGGCCTTGGCGCGGACGTTCTCGCGCGCCTGCGGCCGGACGATCAGGTCGACGTAGCGCATCGTGGCGCGCGCTTCGTCCGACAGCGGCGCGTGCTCGTTGGGGAGCGGGCGCAGGGTCTTGGCGGCCAGGCGCCACGACGTCGCCTGCACCGACAGCTCGCCGCGTCGGCTGGTGACGACCTCGCCCTCGACGAAGAGGTGGTCGCCGATGTCGACGAGCGCCTTGTAGTCCGCGAGCGCCTCCTCGCCCACCTCGGCGAGCGACAGCATGGCCTGGATCTCGGTGCCGTCGCCCTCGCGCAGCCGGGCGAAGCAGAGCTTGCCCGTGTTGCGCTGGAAGATGACGCGGCCGGCGATGCCGACGGTCTCCCCGGTGTGGGTGTCGGGCTCCATCGCGGACGCGTCGTGGGCCTCGACGACCTGACGGATGGTGCGCGTGCGTGGCACCTCGATCGGGTACGGCGAGACCCCGCGGTCCAGGAGCTGCTGACGCTTCTCGCGACGCACCCGCAGCTGCTCGGGCAGGTCGTCGGGCGCGGTGTCGCGGGCGTCGTCGCTCATGGCGCCAGCCTAGGTGGCCGCCGTCCTCCACGATTTGACGGGTTCGGGCTGCCGCCACCGGCGTGTCGAGGACCGAAACGCGTCGAATCGTGAGGGGGCCGGGGTCAGGTGTTGCGGGAGGGGACGAGGCGCAGGCCGTTGAGGGTGAGCCACGGGTCGTGGACGGTGAGGCTGGTGCAGCCGCCGGCGACCTCGGCCGCCCAGCGGCCGGTCGCGACGACCGTGAGGTCGTCCACGGCGAGCTCGGCGCGCATCCGGCCGACGATCCCGTCGACGAGGCCGGCGAAGCCGTGGACGAGCCCGGACTGCATGGCCTCGACGGTGTTGCGGGCGACGACGTTGCGCGGCCGCGCTACCTCGACGGCCCGCAGCTGGGCGCCGCCGCGGGCCAGCGCGTCGAGCGAGATGCCGACGCCCGGCGCGATGGCGCCGCCCACGTAGGCGCCCCTGCCGTCGACGACGTCGAAGGTGGTGGCCGTGCCGAGGTCGACGACGATCGCGGGCCCGGGGTGGAACGTCGACGCCGCGAGCGCGTTGACGACGCGGTCGGCGCCGACCTCGCGGGGGTTGTCGGTGAGGATCTTGACGCCGGTGCGGACGCCGGGCCCCACCACGTGCTGCGGGACGTCGGCGAAGCGCCGCTCGAGCATCGCGCGCACCTCGGCGAGCACGGCCGGTACCGTGCAGCTGACGACGACGCCGTCGACCGGTCCGAGGCCGCACCCGCGCAGCAGGCCGTCGAGCAGCACGTGCCACTCGTCCGCGGTGCGGCTCGCGTCGGAACCCACCCGCCAGTGCGCGGTGGGCTCCACCGACGTCGCGGCGTCGAGCGAGCCCGCGTCGAACAGGCCCACCTCGGTGTGGTGGTTGCGGACGTCCAGGCAGAGCAGGCTCATGGCACGCAGGTCAGTGCGCGACGAGCGGGTTGTCGAGCAGGCCGCGGGCCGAGTCGCCGCGGACGAGCCCCGAGCCGGGCAGCACCTCGGCCGGGTCCGAGCCCGTGCCGGTGACGCGGTTGTCGGCGTCGACGAACACGACGTGGGGCTCGAACGTGCGCGCCTCGGCGTCGTCCATCTGCCCGTAGGCGATCAGGATGACGAGGTCGCCGGGGTGCACCAGGTGGGCGGCGGCGCCGTTGATGCCGATGACGCCGCTGCCGCGCTCGCCGGCGATCGTGTACGTCTCGAGGCGGGCGCCGTTGGTGACGTCGACGATGTGCACCAGCTCGCCGGGCAGCAGGTCGGCGGCGTCGAGCAGGTCGGCGTCGACGGTGACCGAGCCGACGTAGTGCAGGTCGGCCTGCGTCACGGTGGCGCGGTGGATCTTGGACTTCATCATCGTGCGGATCACGGCGTCTCCTCCGGGACGGCCGCGGCGGGCACCGCGGCGTTGTCGATCAGTCGGGTGGTGCCGACGCGGGCCGCGACGAGCAGCCGGGCCGGCTCGCCGGGCCGCGGGTCGCCGAGCGCGACGTCGGTGAGGGCGAGGTAGTCGAGGTCGATGCCGGCGGCGTCGTCGAGCACCGCGCGAGCCGCGGCGAGGACGGCGTCGTGGCCGAACGGGGCCGCGTCGACACCGGCGGCCAGGGCGCGGCTGAGCGCGACGGCGTCGCGGCGCTGCGCGTCGTCGAGGAACCGGTTGCGCGACGACATCGCGAGCCCGTCGTCCTCGCGGACGGTGGGCGCACCCTGCACCTCCACGGGCAGGCACAGCGTGCGCGCCATCCGCGTGATGAGCGCGAGCTGCTGGTAGTCCTTCTCGCCGAACACGGCGAGGTCGGGGCCGACGAGCCCGAGCAGCTTGGCGACGACGGTGAGCACGCCCCGGAAGTGGGTGGGACGCGACGCGCCCTCCAGCACCGACCCGAGCGGACCGGGGTCGACGGTGACGGTGTCGGGCGTGGGCCAGCCGGGGTACATCTCCTCGACCGACGGCGCGAACACGACGTCGACGCCGGCCTTGTCGCAGCGGACGAGGTCGTCGTCGAGCGTGCGGGGGTAGCGGTCGAGGTCCTCCCCCGGCGCGAACTGCGTGGGGTTGACGAACACCGACGCGACGGTGGTGTCGGCGCGCTCGACGGCGTGCCGCAGCAGGCTCTCGTGGCCCTCGTGCAGCGCACCCATCGTGGGGACGAGCGCCAGGCGCCCGCTGCGCTCGCGCAGCAGCGCGTCGAGCTCGGCGCGGGTGGACGCGACGACGAGCGGGCCGCTCGGTGTCATCGGTCGCGCTCCTTGCTCCACTCCACTCGCGGGCACTCGCTGCGCTCGCGACCACTCACCTCGTTCCACGCGTCACCGCTCACAGCCCGGCCGCCAGGTCGGCCATCGTGTCCCAGTCGGCCTCGTCGAGGACGCGGCGGACGTCGCTGCCGCGCGACGGCGTCAGGCGCCCGTCGGTGACGGCGCGGTCGGTGGTCGCGCGGGCCATGGCCACGTAGGCGTCGTGGGTGGACGCGGGCGCGTCGGCCAGCGCGGCCAGGTGGGCCGCCACGGTGTCGACGTCGCCGCGGACGACCGGCCCGGTGAGCGCGGCCGACCCGTAGGCCAGCACGTTGTCGAGCGCGGCCTGCAGCAGCGGGCGCAGCAGCGCGGACGGGTCGTCGGCGCCGGTGGCCCGGAGCAGGTCCATCGACTGCGCGACGAGGGTGACGAGGTGGTTGGAGCCGTGGGCGAGCGCCGCGTGGTACGCGGTGCGCCGGTCCTCGGGGATGCGGACCGGACGGCCGCCGAGGTCGGCCACGAGCGACTCGGCCAGCGCGGCGTCGTCGTCGCCGACGGTGAGGCCGAAGACGCAGCCCGAGAGCCGGTCGAGGTCGACGTCGGTGCCGGTGAACGTCATGGCCGGGTGCATGGCCACCGGACGCGCGCCCGCCGCCGCGGCGGAGGCGAGCGCGGCGAGCCCGTGGCGTCCGCTGGTGTGCAGCACGACCTGGCCGGGACGCAGGTGCCCGTCGGCGGCGAGCTCGTCGACGAGGCCGACGAGCGAGTCGTCGGGCACCGCGAGCACGAGCAGGTCGCTGCGGTCGGCGGCCTGGGCGGCGGTGGTGAGCGGCACCCCGGGCAGGAGCGTCTCGACCCGGGTGCGGGTGGCGGCGGAGCGTCCGCTCGCGGCGACGACGTGGTGCCCTGCTGCACGGAGGCGGGCGGCGACGACGGCGCCGACGCGGCCCGCGCCGACCACACCGACGGTGCGGGGGCTGCTGGGGACGTGCTGGTTCATGGTGGTGCCTTCTTCGTTCCCGTCCCGGCGAGCGGGTACCAGACGATCGGACACCGCCAGTCTAGGTCGCCGCAGCCGTCCCGGCGTGCGGGGTGGCGCACCTCACGGCGCCGGCGACCTCAGTGGTCCAGCAGGCCCAGCAGGTAGGCGCCGTAGCCGCTCTTGACGAGGGGCTCGGCCCGCTCGCGCAGCTCGTCGTCGGTGAGGAAGCCCGAGCGCCAGGCCACCTCCTCGGGGCAGCCGATCTTCATGCCCTGGCGGCTCTCGATGGTGCGCACGTAGTTGGAGGCGTCGTTGAGCGAGTCGAACGTCCCGGTGTCGAGCCAGGCCGTGCCGCGGGGAAGGATGCCGACCTGCAGGCGGCCCTGCTCCAGGTAGACGCGGTTGAGGTCGGTGATCTCGAGCTCGCCGCGCGGCGACGGCTCGAGGTCGGCCGCGATCGAGATCACGTCGTTGTCGTAGAAGTACAGGCCCGGCACCGCGTAGCTGCTCCGGGGCTTCTCGGGCTTCTCCTCCAGCGACACCACGCGTCCGTCGGCGTCGAACTCCACGACGCCGTACGCGGTGGGGTCGGCGACCTGGTAGCCGAACACGGCGCCGCCGTCGAGGTCGGCGAACCGGCGCAGCTGCTGCCCCATGCCGGGGCCGTAGAAGATGTTGTCGCCCAGCACGAGCGCGGCCTTGTCGTCGCCGATGTGGTCGGCGCCGAGCACGAACGCCTGAGCGAGCCCGTCGGGGCTCGGCTGCTGGACGTAGGTGAGGTTGACGCCGAAGCGCGACCCGTCGCCCAGCAGGCGCTGGAACTGGTCGGCCTCGTGGGGCGTGGTGATGATGCAGATGTCCTGGATGCCCGCGAGCACCAGCGTCGACAGCGGGTAGTAGATCATCGGCTTGTCGTAGACCGGGACGAGCTGCTTGCTGACGCCGAGCGTGATCGGGTGCAGCCGCGACCCGGTGCCGCCGGCCAGGATGATTCCGCGCATGGCGGTCATCCTAGGGGTGCGCCGTCACGCCCTCGTCACATCGCCCACGAGGTCCGGACACCGACCTCTAGGCTGTCCCCCATGCCTGCCTACCTCGTGACCGGCGGCGCCGGCTTCATCGGCTCGAACTTCGTGCGTCACCTCCTCGAGCACACCGACGCCACCGTCACCGTCCTCGACAAGCTGACCTACGCCGGCGACCGCGGGTCCGTCGAGTCGCTGCCGTCCGACCGCGTCCGCCTCGTCGAGGGCGACGTCGCGGACGCCGAGGTCGTCGACGAGCTCGTCGGGACGCACGACGTGACGGTGCACTTCGCCGCCGAGTCGCACAACGACAACTCGCTGCGCGACCCGTCGCCGTTCGTGCAGACCAACCTGATCGGCACCTACACGCTGCTCGAGGCCGCCCGCCGGCACGACGCCCGGTACCACCACATCTCGACCGACGAGGTCTACGGCGACCTGGAGCTGGACGACCCCGCGCGGTTCACCGAGTCCACGCCGTACAACCCGTCGAGCCCGTACTCGTCCACCAAGGCGGGGTCCGACCTGCTGGTGCGCGCCTGGGTGCGCTCGTTCGGCGTCCGGGCCACGATCAGCAACTGCTCGAACAACTACGGCCCCTTCCAGCACGTCGAGAAGTTCATCCCGCGCCAGATCACCAACGTGCTCGACGGCGGACGCCCCAAGCTCTACGGCGCCGGCCTGAACGTCCGCGACTGGATCCACGCCGACGACCACAGCGCCGCGGTGCTGCGCATCGTCGAGGCCGGGCGCCTCGGCGAGACCTACCTGATCGGCGCCGACGGCGAGAAGGACAACAAGTCCGTCATCGAGCTGATCCTGCGGCTGACCGGTCAGGCCGAGGACGCCTACGACCACGTCACCGACCGCGCCGGCCACGACCTGCGCTACGCGATCGACTCGACCAAGCTGCGCGAGGAGCTCGGCTGGACGCCGCGCTACCCCGACTTCGAGGCCGGGCTCGCCCAGACCATCGACTGGTACCGCGAGAACGAGACCTGGTGGCGGTCGCAGAAGGCCGCGACCGAGGCGATGTACGCCGCGCAGGGCCAGTGATGCCGCACGACCTCACGGTGGAGCGGACCGCGATCCCGGGCCTGCTCGTCGTCCGCCTGCCCGTGCACGGCGACAACCGCGGCTGGTTCAAGGAGAACTGGCAGCGCGCCAAGATGACGGCGCTCGGCCTTCCGGACTTCGGTCCGGTGCAGAACAACGTCTCGTTCAACGCCGAGCGCGGCGCGACGCGCGGCATCCACGCCGAGCCCTGGGACAAGCTGGTCTCGGTGGCCACCGGCCGCGTGTTCGGTGCGTGGGTCGACCTCCGCGAGGGCGAGACGTTCGGCGCCACGGTCACCCTCGAGATCGACCCGTCGACCTCGGTGTTCGTGCCGCGCGGGGTGGGCAACGCCTTCCAGACCCTCGAGCCGCGCACGGCGTACTCCTACCTGGTCAACGACCACTGGAGCGCCGAGGCCAAGGACTCGTACAGCTTCGTCAACCTCGCCGACGAGACCGTCGCGATCGACTGGCCGGTGCCGCTCGCCGAGGCCGAGCTGTCCGACGCCGACCGCTCGCACCCGCGGCTGGCCGACGTCGTGCCGTTCCGTCGCCGGCGCACGCTCGTCGTCGGGGCCGGCGGCCAGCTCGGCACGGCCCTGCGTGCGCTGATGCCCGACGCCGACTCCGTCGACCACCCGCAGATCGACCTCACCGACCCCTCGACGCTCGACTCGGTGCGCTGGGGCGACTACGACGTCGTGCTCAACGCCGCCGCCCACACCGCGGTGGACGCCGCCGAGACGGCCGAGGGTCGCCGGGCGTCCTGGGCGATCAACGTGGCGTCGGTGCGCGCGCTCGTCGAGCACGTGCGGGCCAGCGGCGCCACGCTCGTCCACGTGTCGTCGGACTACGTCTTCGACGGCACCGTCGCCGACCACGTCGAGGACGAGCCGTTCGCTCCGCTCGGCGTGTACGGGCAGACCAAGGCCGCCGGGGACGCCCTGGTCGCGACGCTGCCCCGGCACTACCTCGTCCGCACCAGCTGGGTCATCGGGCAGGGGAGGAACTTCGTCCGCACGATGGCCGACCTCGCCGACCGCGGCATCAGCCCGTCGGTGATCGACGACCAGGTCGGGCGCCTGACGTTCACCGACGAGCTCGCCCGCGGCATCGACCACCTGGTGTCCTCCGGTGCCCCGTTCGGCACCTACAACCTCACCGGCGCCGGCGACCCCACCTCGTGGGCCGACGTCGCCCGCACCGTGTTCGCCGCCCGCGGGCGCGACGCCGACGACGTCGCGCGCGTCTCGACCGAGCAGTACCTCGAGGGCAAGGAGGGGGTCGCTCCGCGGCCCCTGCTGAGCACGCTCGACCTGGCCAAGATCAGGTCGACGGGGTTCGAGCCCCGCGACGCCGGCGAGGCGCTCGCCGACTACCTGGGCTCGCTCTAGCCCCGACGCTCGTCGGCCCGACGGGCGAGGTCGTCCACGGCGCGCGCGAAGCGCTCCTGGGCGGTGAGGTCGGACTCGCCGAGCAGGCGGCCGCGCAGGGACGCGCGCCGGTCGCGGAGGTCGTCCGGTGCGGTGCCGGCGGCGACCGCGACGACGTGGTCCAGGCCGGTGCCGTCGCGGGGGACGACGATGCCGCCCGCGGACGCCGGTGCGATCGCGACGAAGGCCTCCTCGTCCAGGCCGGTGGTGTTGCAGGTCGCGAACGGCCGACCGGTCGCCTGGAAGTCGCTCAGCACGCTCGAGACGTCCGTGACCAGGAAGTCGGCGACCTCGAAGTACGTGAACAGCTCGGGGCCCGGCCCCTCGACCACCAGGTGCGCGCGGGGGTCGAGCCGCGCCAGGTAGGCCCGGCCGGCCGCGCGGGTGCGCGCCTCGGCGTCGACCGCCGACACCTGGTGCAGCGGCTCACCGCTGCGCACGGCCCGCTCGGTGGGGTCGACCACCTCGCGCAGCGGGTCGACGTCGGGTGCCTCGTAGACCGCCGACTGGGTCAGCCCGTTCACCCGGTTGGCCTCCCGCACCAGCCGCACGATCCGGCGGTGTGCCTTGAGCACCTCGGGGTCGCGGTGCCCCGTCAGCGGGTGCGGCTTGTAGATCAGCCGGAGCGGCGAGGGCGAGGCGAGCACGGCCTCGACCAGGGCGACGCCCTGGAACGCGACCGACCCGTACTCCTGGGTGTCGTTCCAGCCCTCCCACGTCGGCGCGTAGAGCACCGTCGGGACGCGGTCGGTCCCCTCGGCGAGCCCGCCGTGCGCCTCGGTCGTCGAGGCCAGGAAGTCCAGCTGCGGGCGGCCCACCTCGACGACGTCGTCGAGATCCACACCGACGTCGGCCGCCGCCCAGCGGTCACGACCCGCGGGGCCGGCCGTCCAGAGCTCGTCGTAGACCTTCGCGTAGGGGTTGACCGAGGCGTTCTTGTCCGAGTCGCCGTGGCCGACGAACGCCGACCGCACGTGCGGCAGGCGCAGCAGGTGGATGTTGGGGCCGTTGTTGGCCACGAACAGCGACACGCGCGCGTCGTCGAGGTCCAGGGCGAGCATCGACACCGCCGCGGGGGCGCAGATCACCGGCAGCGACGTGGGCGCGAGAGCGGCGAGGGCCGTCCGCGACCGGAGCACGACGACGGCGGGGCGGTCGAGCTGCTCGACGACGGCGAGCCACATGTTCACCTGGTAGACCGCCGCGTAGGTGTCGGAGTAGTACAGGACGACCTCCGGACGCAGGTCGTCGACGAACCGGTCGACCAGGGCCAGCACGTCGCCCGGCTCGAACCGGCCCTTGGTCCGGCGGTCCACCACGACCGCGCGCGCCGCGACGCCGAGCACGAACAGGGCGGCCCCGGCGAACAGCACGAGGAGCAGTGCGGGGTCGTCGACGAAGCAGGCCGGCACCAGCAGCACCAGCGCCGCGGTGGTGATCATCGGGCTGGCGCCGTCGGCCCAGAACCGTGACGGCGGCGGGGGGACGTCGAGCGACGACAGGTCGATGTTGCGGGTCTCGACGTCCAGCTTGCGGCGGGTGTCGACGCGGAACACCGCGACGAGCGTCACCGCGTGCAGCACCAGGAACACACCGGCCGCGACCACGACGACGGTCGCCGCTCCGGGCTCCGCGGCGTCGCGCAGTCCGAGGACGATCACCGCGAGGAAGCGCACCAGCAGACGCACGGACGCGCCCAGCTGGCCGATCCGCAGGATCCGCTCGAGGGCGTCGCCCTCCTCCTGCTCGGGCAGGAACGGCTCGCCGAGCGCGGAGACGACCAGCAGCAGCGCGAGCAGCCACGACTGGCCGACCAGCGCGACGGGCACGGCGGCGAAGACGCCGACGACCACGGCGATCTCGGCCCAGCGCGCGCGCAGCAGCCTCACCAGGCGGGGCATGGACGGGGTTCCTCTCGACGTTCGCGGGCTCGGCCGCACGACCTCACTGCGCAGGTGGTCCGTCCTGGCGGCGCACGTCCATCTCCTCGCGCACCTCCTCCATCTCGGCGGCCAGTCCGTCGTCGGTCGGGGGCGACCACCGTGCGGACTGGTCCTCCGGCGGCGCGGTCGCCGCCTCGACGACCCGGGCCGCGCGCGACGCCTTGGCCCGGCGTGCGACGCGGTGACGCAGGCCGAGACGGCGCTCGGCCTCGCGCGCGCGGATCGACGCGGCCTTGCGGCGCCGGTTCTCCTTGACCACGCGGGCGAGCAGCCACTCCACCTGCTCCTGGGCCTCGCCGAGCTGCTCGGTCGCCACGTCGAGCGCCTCCTCGAGCTCGACCAGCCCGTGGAAGTCCGAGGCGCCGTAGGGACGCCGGGCCACCTGGGCGGCCTGGCCGACCTCGCGGTCGGCGACGGGACGACGCCAGGGGGTGACCGGGACGGCCAGCTCGGCCGACAGGGCGACCGCGCGCTCGACCGCCGCGGGACGCGGGGTCCGGCCGGCCATCGCCGCGAACGACCGGGCCAGGGCGAGCGGCGGCGTGCCGGGTGCGAAGGGGTGCGCCGCGCCCGAGGTGACGATGCGGTCGCCCAGGCGCATGAGCGCGTGGACGAGCACGACCTCGGTCGGCAGGCGCCAGGTGAGCGACCAGCTCGCGTCGACCGGCTCGAGGTCGCCGGGCTCCTCGCGGTCCAGCACGTTGTCGAGCGTGGCCAGGGCGAGGGCGCCGTCGACCACCGGGAGCGTCTCGGCGTCGGCGGGGTTCCACGGGGAGGACCAGTCGGCCTCGGTGGACTGCGAGTCGAGCCACGCGACGTAGGTGCGCACGACCCGACGGATCGCCGGGAGGTCGTGGGCGGCGCAGGCCACCAGCACCGACTCCTCGAGCGTCCGACCGGTCGGGATCGAGCCGTCGAGGGCTCCGAGGTCGCGCGCCAGCGGTCCGGCGGCGAGCTCCTCGGGGGCCCGGCCGGACAGCCGCCGGGTCCACGAGCCGTCGGGACCGACGGTGATCGCCGTGGTGCAGCCGAAGTACGGGCCGTGCACGACCTCGCTGACGTGCACCGAGCCCGCGGTGGTCTCCTCCACGGCGGCGTCGCGGCGCAGACGCACCAGCCACCCCGGTGCCAGGGCCTCGCCGAGTCCCTGGTCGAGCACCAGGTCGACCAGGGGTCGCGGGTCGCGGTGCAGCACGGGACGCTCGGCGTCGGCGACGAAGGAGTCGACGAGCACGCGTCGCAGGCGCGGGTCGGACGCCTCGGCCAGCGCGCGCCCCGACACCGCGACCGTGGGGTGGCGCACGTGCGGGAACAGCGAGACCACCTCGGCGCCGGCGAAGGCGGCGACGACCTCGGCCACGCCGGCGGGGGTCGGCCGGGTCCCGGCCGGGAGCGGCCACTCGTCGTCGCCGCCCGCCGCGGGCTCGGGGCCGGACGACCAGAGCACGTGCCCGGCGAGCGCGTTGTCGAGCCCGAGCACGACCTCGCCGCCCGGGCGGAGGACGGCGAGCAGGCCCCCGACGGTGACGTCCCAGCTCGTGACGTCGGACTCCGGGCCCCACACCCGGGCGAGCCCGTCCGGCAGCAGGACGACGTCGTAGCCCTCGGCGTCGGGCACGAACCGGTCCCAGCCCCCGCAGTGCGCCCGGACGTGGTCGCCGAGGTCGCGGGCGGCCACCGCAGCGGCGTCGGGCCACGACCGCAGGACGACGTCGACGCTGCCGGCGCGCGCGGCGAGCGCGTGGAGCAGCTCGGCGTCGTGCGGTCCGGCGAGCAGCACGCGCGCGTCGGCCGCGACGGGCTCGGCGAGGAGCGAGACGAGCAGGGCCGCGGAGGACTCGGTGTGTCCGGGCCTCGCGTCGCTCCAGGACAGGAGCTCGTGGCCCCACATCCGGACGCCGTCGGACATCTGGGGAACCTGGCTCACGCGCGGGCCCTTCTGGTCGTGGTGGTCGCGTCGGCGGCCCGGACGAGCGACGCGGGGTCGGGCCAGCGGAAGAGGTCGCGGATCTCCTCCGGGCCGGCGAGGTGCCGGGTGCCGAGCTCCTCGGCCGCGAACGCGAACGCGTCGGAGTCGGGCACGAACGGCTGGTGCATCTCGGGCCACAGCCGGGCGAGCCGCGCCGTGCCGCCGAAGGAGGGGTGCTCGTTCTCGAGCACCATGGGGTCGCCGTAGACCCCGGTGGAGCAGCCCACGGAGGCGCCGTAGAGCACGGCCGAGCTGAGCCGGTTGGACACCACGCGTCGGTGGCGGCGCAGCTCGGCGAGCTGGCCGTCGAGGAAGCGGGTGGTGGTGCCCTGGTAGTTGAATCCCCGCTGGCCGTGGCAGATGACGCGGAAGCCCGAGCGCTCGTAGACCTGGCGGATGCGCGGGTCCTCGTGCTCGTTCCAGTACAGGCACGCGGTCAGGGGGACGTCTCCCTCGACCTCGCGCACCTCGTCGGCCATCCGCTGGTGGTCGCCGAGCACCTCCTGCCCCTCCCAGCCGTGGAAGGGGTAGAAGATCGTCCCCGCGCGCTCCTGGTCGGCGGGCGGCTCGTCGGCCACCTCCAGCAGGTAGAGCCACGCGGCGCCGATGGCCTTGTAGCGGCGCATGCCCATCGACCAGCCGCGCCGCACGACGGTGTCGGACCACACGAACAGCTCGGGGCCGGGGACGAAGCGGGTGCCGACGGCGAACCCGTCGAGGATGTTCCAGCCGTGCTGGAGGTAGCCCCAGATCATGAAGGGTCGCGGCAGGCCCGCGTAGCGGGCCATGACGTGGGCATGCCCGTAGTAGTGGTTGGCGCCGTGCACCGTCAGCTCCGTCCCGCGTCGACACGTTCGTCGGCCAGGGTCACGACCCCGCCGAGAACCGAGACCACGACATCCTGGAGGTGACAGGTTCTCACGTCGACCCGGGAGCCACCGCCCCCGAGTCCGTGCCGGCGCAGCCACGTCGCGATCGGGACGTCGGCCCGCTTGGCGCGGCACTCCGCCGCGGTCCACCGCCGCCAGAAGTCGTGCGTCCCGTACCGGGCGGCCAGGGCGGGCGGCACGGTCTGGTCGGCGAGCTCGGCGTCGATGACGACGTCGGGGTCGCCGAACCAGCCGACGCACCGGCCGTCGGCGAGGTGCGACCGGGTGACGGCCCCCGCCATCTCCTCGGCCGTCCCGACGCGCAGCGCGCCGGCGGGCACGTCAGATGGAGCCGGCACCGTCGATCACGAGGGCCTGGCCGTCGATGTTGGTGTTCTCGCGCAGCAGCATCCGGACGACGGGGACGACGTCCTCGGGCTCGGTCAGCCGGCCGGTGGGGGTGCGGCGCAGGATCGCGTCGAGCTGGGTCTGGCCGAGCACGGCCGACATCTCGGAGGCGAAGAATCCCGGCGCGATCGAGTTGCAGAGCACCCGGCCGCCGAACTCACGCGCGAGCGAGCGCGTGGCGGCGTCGAGCCCTCCCTTGGTGGCCGAGTACGCGACCAGGCCCGGGTAGCCGCGCTGCCCGCAGATCGAGGTCACGTTGACCACGCGTCCCCGACCGCCCTTGGCGAGGAGGCGACGCAGCACGAAGCGCGTGAGCACGAGCGGCGCGGTGAGGTTGGTCGCGATGATCCGCTCGATCGTCTCGACCGGGGTGTGGACGTGGAGCGAGTCCTGACCGACGGCGGCGTTGTTGACGAGCCCGTCGACGACGCCCAGCTCGGTCTCGGCCTGCTTGACGAACGCCTGGCAGGCCTTGGCGTCGGTGATGTCGACCGAGCCGACCAGCACGCGCCCGGGGTTCTCGTCGGCGAGCGCCTGCAGGCCCGGGGTGACGGTGCGCGCGAACGCCGCGACCTTGGCGCCCTGGGCGACCAGGTCGGTGGCCATCGCGAGCCCGAGACCGCGCGAGGCGCCGGAGACGAGCACGACCGAGGACGGCGGGACGGCGGCGGACTCGTCCGTGGTGGGGTCAGACATCGCTCTTCAACGTCTCCTTGGCGGGGATCTCGGGCAGGACGCGGACGCGGCGCGGGACGGCCGTCTCCGGGAGGTTCTCGGTGGCCCATCGTCGCAGGGCGGCGTCGTCGATCTCGCGACCGGGCGCGGCGACGACGTCGGCGACGACCATCGCCCCGACCAGCGGCGCCTTTCGCCCGCGTACGGACGCCCACGCGACGTCGGGGTGGCGCTGCAGCACGTCGCGGACGGTGCCGGCCGACACCTTGGTGCCACCGACGTTGATCTCGTCGCGGTCGACCCGCCCGACGATGCGCACGCGGCCGTCCTCGACGACGACGCGGTCGCCGGTGCGGACGCGTCCGGCCAGGCCCTCGCCGTGGTGGGGCGAGGTGATGACGAGCTCGTCGCCGTCGACCTCGAGCAGCGGGCGCCCGGGCGCGGACCGTCCGAGCCACTCCTGCGGGAACCCGGCGCGGCCGTCGTGCACCACGATCGAGGCACCCAGCTCGGAGGACGCGTAGAGCCAGGAGATGCGTGCGTCGGGGAACAGGTCGCGCAGCTGGTCGAGCACCGCCTGGTCGACGGGCTCACCGCCCAGGGAGACCTGCTCCAGCGGCACCTCGGCCAGCCGGTCGCCCTCGCGCATGATCGTCTGCCGCCAGAACGTGGGCGTGCCCGACGCTGCCGTGACGCGGTGCGCGACGGCGTGCTCGACCCAGGAGTCGAGGTCGGACGGGTCGACGACCACGAGGTCCTGCCCGGGCTGGGTGAGCCCGAGCGTCACCACCTGCCACCACGCGTAGGTGCCGGGCGAGTACGGGCACAGCCAGCGCCGCGGGGCCTGGTCGCCGCGCACCGTGGTCAGCGAGTCGAGGGTGTGGGCGATCTGCTTGGGCCGCCCGGTCGAGCCCGAGGTGAGCAGCCAGACGCGTCCGTCGTCGACCGGACGCCGGTCGGCGGGCTCGGCCTGCTCGGCGCCGTCGAAGGCGAGACCGAGGGCGAGCAGCTGCTCGCGGAGCGCGGGGTCGAGGCGTGAACGCGCGACCACCAGCAGCTCGCCGCCGTGCGTGGCCAGCGACGCGACGGCGGGCAGCGCGTCGACGCTCGACGCCGCCACCCACGCGGTGGGACGCGACCGCGCCTCGCCCACGAGGTCGGACCACGGCCGGCTGGTGCCGTCCCGGGTGTCGACGACCTCGTTGTCGAGGGCGACGCGCGTCGGGGTCACGACGCGAGGTCGCCCTGCAGCTCCTCGAGCAGGGCGAGGACGTCGGCCACGGTCTCGATCTGGCGCAGCTCGGCGGCCTCGAAGTTCAGCTCCTTGTCGACCTCGTCCTCGACGCGCAGGGCGAGCTCGGAGAAGTCGAGTGAGCGGAAGCCGATCTCGCGCAGCGAGGCCGCGTCGTCGTCGGGCAGCGTCTTGCCCTGGGTGGTGAGCACGTCGGCCATGAGGGAGCGGATCGCGGCCTTGTCGAGTCGACTCATGCCACGGACACTATCGCGGCGGCGGGCCGCGGCGTCCCGTCGGTGCGCCGCGTCGGTAGTGTGGGCGCGTTGTCCACGACGCACCTGGAGGGACCGTGCTGCGACCGGCGACGTCCGCCGACCTCGACGCGATCCTGGCGTGGCGCAACCAGGACGCGAACCGCGAGGTCAGCCTCACCACCCACGTGATCTCGCCGTCCGAGCACCGGGCCTGGTGGGACCGCGTCGACGCCGACCCCACCCGCCACGTCCTGGTGCACGAGTCCGACGGCGTGCCGTGCGGCGCGGTCAGCTTCTTCGACGTGACGCCGACCGTCGCGTCGTGGGGGTTCTACCTCGACCACGACGGCCTGGAGGAGCGCGGCGGCACCCTCGGCGTCTGGATGGCCGTGATGCGCGAGGCCTCGGCCCACGCGTTCGACGACCTCGGCGTCGACGAGCTGCGCGGCGAGGTTTCGGCCGACAACCGCGTCGTGCGCCAGATGAACCGGCGCTTCGGCTTCACCGAGACAGGCGAGGAGCAGGTCGTCGACGGACGCACGTTCCTGGCCATCTGCCTCACCCGCGACGAGCACGCCCGGCGGGTCGCCCGCCGCGCCCGGAGGGACACCCCATGACCGAGCTCCCCACGATCACCTTCGGACCGGTGTCGATCGGCGCCGACCACCCGCCGTTCGTCGTCGCCGAGATGTCGGGCAACCACGGCGGCGACCTCGAGCGCGCGCTCGACATCGTCCGGGCGGCGGCCGAGGCCGGCGCCCACGCGATCAAGATCCAGACCTACACGGCCGACACGATCACGATCGACGTCGACTCCCCGCGCTTCCGGCTCAGCGCCGACCACCCGCTGTGGCCGAACCGCCGCCTGTACGAGCTGTACGAGGAGGCGCACACTCCCTGGTCGTGGCACGAGCCGATCTTCTCGCTCGCCAAGGAGCTGGGGCTCGTCGCGTTCTCGGCGCCGTTCGACCCCACCGCGGTCGACTTCCTGGTCGACCTCGACGTGCCGATCCTCAAGTCGGCGTCCAGCGAGATCACCGACCTGCCGCTGATCCGTCGGATCGCCGAGACCGGTCGTCCCACGATCATCTCCACCGGCACCGCCACGCTCGGTGAGATCGACGCCGCCGTGCGCGCGGCCCGCAGCACCGGCAACGAGCAGATCGTCGTGCTCTCGTGCACCGCGTCCTACCCCGCGCCGCCGGAGGCCTCGAACCTGCTCGGCATCCCGGTCCTGCGCGACGGCCTGGGCGTCCAGGTGGGCCTGTCGGACCACACGCTCGGCATCGGCGCCTCGGTCGCGGCCGTCGCGCTCGGCGCCACCGTGATCGAGAAGCACCTCACGCTCGACCGCCACGACGGCAGCGTCGACTCCGACTTCTCCCTCACCCCGACCGAGATGGCCTCGCTCGTCACCGAGACCGAGATCGCCTGGAAGGCCATGGGGCAGCCCGTCGTCGGGCCGCGCAAGGCCGAGTCCGAGGGCCTGCGGTTCCGTCGCTCGCTGTTCGTCGTCGAGGACGTCAAGGCCGGCGACGTGGTGACGGCGGCGAACGTCCGCTCGATCCGTCCGGCCGACGGCCTGCCGCCCGACACGTTCTCGCAGGTGGAGGGGCGCACGTTCCGCACCGACGTCGCCAAGGGCACGCCCATGGCCTGGGACCTGCTCTAGGCAGGTCGGCACCCGGGCCGGACGATGCACTTCAGCAACCACTACTACGGGCAGGCCCACGTGCTGGCCCGGTACTGCGGCATGGACGAGCAGGACCCGCCCACCATCTGGGGCCTGCTCCAGCACGGGTGGAACCCGCTGCACGGCCACGGGCTCGCCAAGAAGCCGCCGCCGCTCGGCTTCCCGAACTTCGTCTGGTCCGACGCCGCCCGCCGTCGCGGGCAGGCGTGGGGGTGGCGCGACTTCGTCGTGATCGGGGCGACCTGGGCCTACCTGATGGAGGTCGTCCCCTCCGCGGTCGAGCCCGCCGAGCGTCGCGGCACGATCTGGTACCCGTTCCACGGCGCCGAGATCGGCGCGGTCACCGGCGACCACGCGAACCTGGTCGCCGAGGTGATGGAGACCGAGGACGAGCCCGTCACGTTCTGCCTGTACTGGTACGAGTGGGAGGACGACGCCATCCGCTCGGTCTACGAGGCGAGCGGCGCGCGCGTCATCTGCCACGGCAGGCGGGGCATGCACCGTCAGGGCACCGACACCGACTTCATGTACCGCCAGCACGACGAGATCTCGCGGCACCGCCGGGTGTGCAGCAACCGGCTGAGCACGGCGGTGTTCTACGGCGCCGCGACCGGCTGCGAGGTCGGCGTCTACGGCGACCCGATGCAGTTCGCCGCCGAGATCCCCGCGTCCGAGCGCAAGGACCACGTGCGCCGCCTGCTGCCCGAGATGCACGGCGTCCGGGTCGACCCGGACCTCGCGCGCGAGACCACGACGCGCGAGCTGGGGCTCGACCGGCTGGTCGGCCCCGACGAGCTGCGCGGCCTGTTCGGGTGGGACCGCTGATGGACTCCAGCAACCACTGGTACGGCCACGCGCACGTCTTCGCCCGCTACTGCGGCATCGAGGACGAGCGCCCGCCCCGCATCCACGGCGTCCTGCAGCACGGCTGGACGTTCGTGCACGGGTACGGCTCCGGCCACGCGCCGCCGTTCGGGTTCCCCAAGTTCATCTGGTCCGACGCCTCGCGCCGCCGCGGGCAGGCGTACGGCTGGCGCGACTACGTCGTCACGGGCTCGCCGTGGGCCTACCTGCTGCAGATGGCGGCTCCGGCGCCGCCGTGGGACGAGCGCGCGGGCACGATCTTCTACCCGTTCCACGGGTGGGAGTTCGACCCCGTCGACGGCAGCCACGAGGCGCTCATCGAGGAGATCCGCGACACCGAGGACGGTCCCGTCACCGCATGCCTGTACTGGGTCGAGCACGACGACCCCCGGGTGCGGTCGCTGTACGAGGACGCCGGCTTCCGGGTGATCTGCCACGGCAGGCGCGGCTGGAAGTGGCAGGGCACCGAGCCGGAGTTCCTGTGGCGCCAGCACGCCGAGCTGGTGCGCCACCGCCGGGTCGCGAGCAACCGTCTCACCACCGCGCTGTTCTACGGCGCCTCGGTCGGGTGCGACGTCGCGGTCTACGGCGACCCGATGGAGTTCCGTGGCGACAACCCCGGGTTCGCCGACGGCGGCCGCACCCGGCGGATGCTCCCGGAGATGTTCGGCCGTCGCACCGACCGGGAGGCCGTGCAGGCTATCGTCCACACCGAGCTCGGCCTGGACCACGTCACGACACCGGAGGAGATCCGCATGCTGTTCGGGTGGGAGCGGGCATGACCGAGGCGAGCGACCCGGTCGAGGAGCCCGCGCCGACGGCCGACGTCGTCGAGCTCGGCGGCGAGATGCCCTTCTGGGGCGACGGCCCGCTGCCCGACTCGCCGCTGGTCGCCGAGCTCGTGCGCCCCCTGGCGGCCGACGCCGCGCGCGTCCTGGTGGCCGGGCCGCACCCGGCCGACGTGCTGCGCGCCGCCGACGGCCCCGGCGAGCTGACGCTCCTGGTGCGTGGCAACCACGACGCCGAGGCGGCCGACGCCGTGCTGTCGCCGTCCGCCGCACGGCTGTGGGCCGGCGACCTGTTCCGCCTGCCCGAGGGCGAGACCTTCGACCTCGTCGTGGCCGCCACGGGCCTCGAGGTCCTCCTCAGCGCCGACGACGAGCTGTCCACGTGGCGCTCCTGGCTCGACCGGCTCGGCCGGGTGCTCGCGCCCGGCGGCACCCTCGTGCTCGGCCTGGCCAACGACGTCGGCGTGCACGCGCTCGCGGGGGCGCCGGACCGTCAGGGCGACGACTCCGGTGGCGCCTGGTTCCCCGACGCCGGCTTCGACGACACCCGCCCGACGTCGCCCGACGCCCTCGCCGCCGTGCTGGCCGAGGCGGTCGCCGCCACCGACGTCTCCGCCTGGTCGCTCTTCCCCGGGCTCGCCGCGCCGCGGCTCGCGGTGGCGGTCGACGCGCCCGTGGGCGGCCGCACCCTGCTCAGCGCCGCCACGACCGTGGCGATCCGCTCCACCGGCTGGGACGACCCCCGCGGCCTGGCCTCACGGGTGCCGATCGCCGGTCGGTCGACCGTCCTCGCCCCGGCGTACCTGGCCGTCACCCGCCGGGTCGACGTCCCGGCGCTCCTGCTCGACGGACGCGACGTCACCCGTCCGTCGCTCGACGACCTCGCCGCCCCCGGCGTCACCGTCGAGCAGGCGCTGCTCGACGCGTGCCTGGCCTTCGACCTGCCGCGGGCGCGCGAGGTGGTGCGCCTGCTCCGCGACCACCTGCAGTCCGGCGAGCCCACCACGGCCGACCGCTGCGACCTGCTGTTCCTGGACGCCGACGACCGGATCTCGCCCGTCGCCGCCGCACCGGGTGACCCTCTGACCGCCGACGAGGCTCTCCTCACGGCGGTGGACGGCTTCTCCCGCCGGCTGAGCCACCTGGGCTGGCGACACCCGTGGCCGGTGTCGTGGGACGACGTCGAGGTCACCCGCGGCCTGCTGGCCGGGCTGGGGATCGACCTGGACCGCGACGACGTGCTCGGCGCCCGCGAGCCCGGGGCCGACGCGGTGGAGGAGGCGTCGACCGACGTGGGCCGGCTGCTGCGCGAGAACGACGGGCTGCGCTCGCGCGCCGCCTGGTTCGAGACCACCCTGCGCCAGCGTGACCGCCAGGTCGCCGCCGCCAACGCCAAGCTGGCCGAGCAGGCCACCCCCGAGGACCGCAGGGCCAACCAGGCCCAGGCCCGCGAGGCCGCGCTCACCCCCGCCGAGCGTGCGCGTCGCAAGGCCCGGCGGATCGTGCGGCGTCGGGGCTGAGGCCGGCGACGGCCACTAGCCGTCCGACAGCTCCACCACGAGCGACGACGCCCGTCCGCACCGCACACCGGCCCGCCGGCCGCCCACCTCGCGGTCGGGCGGGACCGCGCCGAGCACCGGTCGGGGCAGCTGCATGCGGCCGAGCTCGCCGTCCTCGACCACCGCGAGCTGCCAGCGCACCGGCTCGTCCGCCCGACGGGCCGGGTCGGCCTCGGGCGACCGCGCCACCAGGGCGGCGACGTCGACCGTGGCGGTGAACAGCCCGCCCTGGGCCGACACCTCGGCCTCCTCGACGAGACGGACGTCGCCACCTGGCTGGCAGTGCAGGCTCAGGCTGACGCCGCGGGT
Source organism: Solicola agrisoli (assembly GCF_049059935.1). Lineage (NCBI taxonomy): Bacteria > Bacillati > Actinomycetota > Actinomycetes > Propionibacteriales > Nocardioidaceae > Solicola > Solicola agrisoli. The sequence continues at coordinate 49,206 of NZ_JBMGQR010000014.1, forward strand.
GCGCGCCGCGGCGAGGGTGCCGGCGAGGAGGAGGCGGTCGCCGTCCCACGCCACCGACTCGACGGCCGCCGTCACCGGGCCGAGGTGAAGGGCGAGGTTGCCGCGCGCGTTGCGGCCCGCCCGGAGCTGGCGCCCGCGCGAGCGGGCGATCACGGTGCCCACGCGGTGCTGCACGGGTATCCCACGGTCCTCGCCGCGGGAGCGGAGGCGCACGGTCCACGCGACGTCCTCCTCCATCGGGTCCGGCGCGCCGGGCAGGGGGTCGAGGACGTCGACCTCGACCATCGCGGTGAACCGCACCTGGCCGTCGTCGCGCACCTCGACGGGCGCCGGCACGACGAGCGGCTCGCCCCAGCCACGGGCGAGGACGAGCTCGAGGTCCGCGCCCACGTCGGGGTCGCGGACCACGCCCTCGACCTCGACGCGGTCGGCGAGCGAGGTGAGCCGGAGCACCGACGTGCCGAGCGTGCGCACCTGCAGCGCGGCCTCGCCGTCGCGCACGGCCACGGGCTGCACCACCCGGTCGCCGCCGAGGGTCTCCGCGCGCACCCAGCCCGCCGGGGACGCCGTCGGCATCCGCACCGGTCCGCTCGCGCGGCGTCGCCCGGACCGGACGTCGGCCACCAGCCGCCAGGTGCCGTCCGCGGGCTTGGCACCCAGGACGTAGGGGTTCAGCGTCAGCGCGAAGCCGCCGTCGCCGTCGACCTCGGCGGGCAGGGACACCGGCGACGCCTCGCCGCGCACGAGCGTGAACCGGGCGGTCGTGCCCGCCGGCTCGACGCCGACCAGCCCGACGCGTCCCCGCAGGTGCAGCAGCCCGGCCTTCCAGGAGGCCTCGGCGACCTCGGCGGCCACGACGGGCTCCGGCGCGTCGGCGGCGAAGTGCGTCTGGTCGACGGCGGGATCGCCGCGGTAGGGCAGGTCGTGCGCCCAGCGGGCGGGCACCCGTCGCGCGAGCACCACGTCGGCCGCGGGGCCGCGCTGCTCACGGTGCTCGAGGAGCACGAGCAGCCGGTCGAGGTCGCCGCCGTCGACGAGCGCGGCCTGCAGCCGCTCGAAGGGCCGCTCGGCGGCGCGGACCTCCTCGCGCACCCGTCCGAGCAGGGTCCGCGCGAGGGCCAGGATCTCGGGACGCTCGTCGGGGTCGGCGAGCCGGAGCGCGGCCACCACGGCGTCGACGTCCACGTGCATCAGGTGCGCCTCGACGTGCGGCAGCAACGCCGGCTCGTGCGCCGCGACGTGGTCGAGGACGAGCTCGGCCGAGCGGACGCGGTCGCGCAGGTTGCCCAGGTCCCAGCGCGCCTGGGTGATCGACGGCTCGCCGCCCTCGCGCTCGCGCCACAGGTACACGGGCTGGTGCAGGACGTCGACGGCCCCGGCCGCGAGGTGGGCGGCCATCGTCACCGGGTAGTCCTCGTAGAGCATCTCGGGGAACGAGAAGCCGTGACGGTCCCAGAAGTCGCGCCGGTAGACCTTGTTCCAGACCGTCCGGTCGGCGACGAGCAGCGGGTCGCGCACGACGTGCGTGGCCAGGCGCGTCCGTGCGAACGGCGCCCGGTGCGAGTAGGAGTTGCGCAGCCACAGCGAGGTGAACCGGCGGGCTCCGCCGGCGGCGAGGTCGGACCCGGTCGCGTCGAGCGAGCCGACGAGCAGCTCGTAGCCGTGCCGGGTGACGAGGTCGTCGGTGTCGGCGAACGCCACCAGGTCGCCGCTGGCGTGCTCCAGGCCGGTGTTGCGTGCGGGGCCCAGGCCCCGGTTCTCCTGGGTGACCAGCCGGAAGCGGGGGTCGTCGTCGACGAAGCGCTCGGCGATCGCCCGGCTCCCGTCGCGGGACCCGTCGTCGACCAGGACGACCTCGAGGTCGTCGAAGGTCTGCTGCGCCAGCGACCGCAGGCACCGCTCCAGGTAGCGCTCGACGTCGTGGAACGGAGCGACCACGCTGAGTCGTGCCACGTCGGATCGACTCCTCCCGGGACGGTCAGGACGGGGCCCAATATCGCACAGCCGCGCCCGTGGTCCCGGCGCGCCACCCCACCCCGGGAGGTGAGGGATCGCCCTGTCCCCCGGTGATAGTGTCGCGTGCGGCGGGACGGGCCCAGGGCCCCTCGTCACCCACCCGAAGGTCACGACGAAGGGGCACGTGTGTCAGTCCTCGAAGGTTCGGACATCCTGGTCACCGGTGGTACCGGGTCGTTCGGCAAGGCGTTCATCCGCAACGCCCTCGACCACCTCGACCCGCGCCGCATCATCGTCTTCAGCCGTGACGAGCTCAAGCAGTACGAGGCCCGCCAGCTGTTCGGCGACGACCCCCGCCTGCGCTGGTTCATCGGCGACATCCGCGACCGCGACCGCCTGCACCGCGCGCTGCACAACGTCGACTACGTCGTGCACGCCGCCGCGCTCAAGCAGGTCGACACCGCCGAGTACAACCCCTTCGAGTTCGTCCGCACCAACGTCGACGGCTCGCAGAACGTCATCGAGGCGTGCATCGACTCCGGCGTCAAGAAGGTCGTCGCGCTCTCGACCGACAAGGCGTCGAGCCCGATCAACCTCTACGGCGCCACCAAGCTGGTCGCCGACAAGCTCTTCGTCAGCGCCAACCACTACGCCGCGGCCTACGAGTCGCGCTTCTCCGTGGTCCGCTACGGCAACGTGATGGGCAGCCGCGGCTCGGTCATCCCGTTCTTCCGCCGTCTCGCGGCCGAGGGCAAGTCGCTGCCGATCACCGACAAGCGCATGACCCGGTTCTGGATCACGCTCCCCCAGGCCGTCGAGTTCGTCGTCGACTCCTTCGACCTGATGCAGGGCGGCGAGCTGTACGTGCCGCGCATCCCCTCGACCAAGGTCACCGACCTGGCCCGTGCGGTCTCCGAGGGCGAGCCCGCCATGCACGAGATCGGCCTGCGTCCGGGCGAGAAGCTCCACGAGGAGATGATCTCGGCCGAGGAGGGTCGCCGCGCCGTCCTGCAGGGCGACCGCTACGTCCTGCAGCCCACGATCGCGACGTGGGGCTACACCGCCCCCGAGGGTGCGACGCCGGTGCCCGAGGGCTTCCACTACAGCTCGGACCACAACGACCTCTGGTTCAGCCTCGAGGAGCTGCGCGACCTGCTCGTCGGGGTGGAGTGAGCGTGCTCCCCTACGGCCGTCAGGACGTCGACGAGTCCGACGTCGCGGCGGTCGTGGACGTCCTCCGCGGCGACTGGCTCACCACCGGACCCAGCGTCGCGGCGTTCGAGCAGGCGCTGTCCGAGCGCACGGGCGGGCACCGCGTCTCCACCTGCACCTCGGGCACCGCCGCCCTGCACATCGCCTACGCCGCGATGGGCGTCGGGCCCGGCGACGAGGTCGTCACCACCCCGATGACGTTCGTCGCCACCGCGTCGACGGCGGCGATGCTCGGCGCGACCATCGTGTTCGCCGACGTCGATCCCGAGACCGGCCTGATCGACCCCGCCGAGGTCGACCGCCTGGTGACCGAGCGCACCAAGGTCGTCGCGGCCGTCGACTACGCGGGCCAGCCCTGCGACTACGCCGCGCTCCAGGCCTCGGCCGACCGCGTCGGCGCGCTGACGCTCGACGACGCCGCTCACTCGGTGTCGGGCACGCGCGACGGCCGCCCGGTCGGCGACCTCGCCGACGTCACCACGCTGTCGTTCTTCCCGACCAAGAACCTCACCACCGCCGAGGGCGGCGCGGTGGTGGCCAAGGACGACGCCGTCGCCACCCGCGCGGCCCGGTTCCGCACCATCGGCCTGGTGCGCGAGCGCGACGAGCTGCGCATGCCCGACGAGGGTCCCTGGCACCAGGAGGTGCACGAGTTCGGCCTCAACTACCGGCTGTCCGACGTGCACGCCGCGCTCGGCCTGTCGCAGCTGACGCGCCTGGACGCCTTCCGCGCCCGTCGCACCGAGATCACCGCGCGCTACAACGAGGCGTTCGCCGGCGTCGACGGCCTGGCGACGCCCGCCCAGGACCCCGCCACCGACCCGTGCTGGCACCTGTACCCGGTCCGGGTGCTCGGCGGCCGACGCCGCGAGGTGTTCGAGGCGATGCGCGAGGCCGGCATCGGCGTCCAGGTCAACTACATCCCGGTCTACTGGCACCCGGCGTTCGAGGACCTCGGCTACGCCCGCGGCCTGTGCCCGCGCGCCGAGGAGTACTACAGCCAGGAGATCTCGCTGCCGCTGTTCGCCGCGATGGGCGACGACGACGTCGAGCGCGTGATCGAGACCCTGACCGGGATCGTCGGGTCGTGACCTCGCCCCGCGTCGGGGTCGTGACGCAGGCCCGCACCACGAGCACCCGCCTGCCCGGCAAGGTGCTGCGCGAGGCGTCGGGCCGCACGATGCTGGACCACCACCTCGACCGGCTCGAGGCCGCCGGCCTCGACGTGTACGTCGCCACCACCGTCAACGCCACCGACGACCCGCTCGTCGAGCTCGCCGGACGCCGGGGCGTCCCGGTCTTCCGCGGCAGCGAGCAGCACGTGCTCAGCCGCTTCCACGGCTGCGCGGTCGAGAACGGCCTCGACGTCGTCGTCCGCGTGACGTCGGACTGCCCGCTCGTCGACGGCGCCCTGGTGCGCCACGGCGTCGACCTCTGGCTGGAGCGCGACGACCCCGACGTCTACGTCTCCAACGGCCTGGTGCGCACCTACCCCCGCGGCCTGGACTTCGAGGTGTTCTCGTTCGCCGCCCTCGACGAGGCGATGCGCCTGGCCACCGACCCCGCCGACCTCGAGCACGTCACGCCCTACCTGCACCAGGACCGCAACGGCCGCATGCACCTCGTCGACGTCACCTCGCCGGTCGACCGGTCGGCGTACCGCATCACCCTCGACACCGAGGACGACCTGCGGCTCATCACCACCCTGATCGAGCAGCACGACGCCCTGGGGCTCGACGCCGAGGGCCTCGGCGCGCTGCTCGACGCGCACCCCGAGCTGGTCGCGGTCAACGCCCACGTGGAGCAGAAGAAGCTCGGCTCCTGATGCGCCACGCGGTCGTCGTCTGCGACGTGGGCCCGGCGTACGGCTCGGGCCACGCGATGCGCTGCCTGGCCCTCGCCGAGGAGCTGATCTCCCGCGGGACCGCGGTGACCTACCTCGCCGACGTGGCCTCGGTGCGCTGGGTGCACGAGCGCGTCGCCGCGCTCGGCGCCGTGGTGGTCGCGCCTCCGTCCGATCCCGACGCCCTCCCGTCCGCCGTCGTCGACCTGGGTGCCGACGCGGTCGTCGTCGACTCCTACCACCTGGCGCCCGGGGTGTACGCCGCGCTGCGGGCGACGGGGCTGCCCACGCTGGCGTTCGTCGACCAGCACCTGCGCGGCGCCGACGCCGACCTGCTGCTCGACGCCAACATCGGCTCGGACGACGACGTCGTCGAGCTCCCCGACGGCACCCGTCGTCTCGCCGGGCTCGACTACGCGCTGATCCGGCGCGACGTCCGCGAGCACCGCCCGCCGTCGCCCCAGCGGCTGCAGGGGTCGGGCGCGCGCCCGCGCGTGCTCGGGATCTTCGGCGGCACCGACCCCGCCGGCGCCGGCGTCCTCGTCGCGGACGCGCTGGTGCGCACCGGGCTGGCGTTCGAGGCGACGATCGTCGCGCCGAGGCCCGAGCTCGTCGACGCGGTCCACGCGCTCGCCCCGGGGCCCGGCCAGGCGCTGCACACGATCAGCCCCACCGACCGCCTGCCGGCCCTGGTGGCCGAGAGCGACGTCGTGCTCAGCGCCGCCGGTACGTCCACCTGGGAGCTGCTGTGCCTCGGTGCGGCCACCGGTCTGGTGTGCACCGCCGACAACCAGACGATCGGCTACGCGCGGGCCCTCGACGCCGGGGTGGGCCTCGGCGTCGGCGACGTCGCGGACGACGGCTTCGTCGAGGCGGCCGTCCGCCCGCTGCGCCGGCTGCTCACCGAGACCGACCTGCGGTCGGCCCTGTCGTCGTCGGCGTGGCGCACGGTCGACGGACGCGGGGCGTCCCGCGTGGCCGACGCGCTCGAGTCGTTAGGGTGAGGCCCATGGACGACTCGCAGATGCGCTCGACCGAGGGCGAGGACTACGCCCGCCGTCTCCAGGCCAAGCAGAACGTGTGGTGGAAGAAGGCCCTGAACGTCCAGGCGCCCTACCAGTGGAACCTGCGACGCCAGGAGCTCGGCCGCACGCTCGACGTCGGGTGCGGCATCGGCCGCAACCTCAAGACGCTCGCGCCCGGCTCGGTGGGCGTCGACCACAACGAGGTCGCCGTGCAGGCGGCCCGCTCCACCGGCGTCACCGCCCTCACCGTCGAGGAGTTCCTCGCCAGCGAGCACGCGAAGCCCGAGTCGTTCGACGGCATGTACCTCGCGCACGTCATCGAGCACATGGACGAGGCCGACGCGGTCGAGATCATGCAGTTCTACCTGCCCTACCTCAAGCCGGGCGGCAAGGTGTTCTACGTGTGCCCGCAGGAGCGCGGCTACGCCAGCGACCCCACGCACGTGCGCTTCGTCGACGGCGAGGCCCTGATGGACCTCAGCCGCAAGGTCGGCCTCGAGCCCGACCCGTGGTTCAGCTTCCCGTTCCCGCGCAGCCTCGGCAAGGCGTTCATCTACAACGAGTTCTGCGTCCGCGCGCACAAGCCGCGCTGACGTCCGCCGGCCTCAGCGCACCTCGAGCACGGCGTACCCGCCACGCTCGAGACGCAGGTCGGCGAACCGGGCGAGCTCGTCCAGGTCGACGTCGGGGCCCTTGAGGTCGACGAACAGCCACCGCACGTCGTAGCGGTCGCGGAGCCGGTCGACCGTGGACGCCGACGGGTCGGTGAACGCGGCGTCGTTGACCCGCAGCTTCTCGGGGTCCCAGAACGGCAGGCAGCAGTTGGGCAGTCCGAGCGCCTCGCCGCGCGGCGCGGTGCGCGGGCTGTAGGCCCAGCCCTCGACCAGGTAGCGGCGCTCGGAGAACGCCGACATCCAGAACCGTCGGTTGTCACAGTTGTCGGCCGACTGGCCGGGGAAGATGCAGTGGGTGTTGGTGGCGACGAGGTCGTCGGGTGAGCTGTGGTCGCGCAGCCAGCGCGCCGCGGGGATCCCCCCGGCCGCGATCCGGTCGGGCGTGTCGTCGGGCTGGACGAACGGGACCCGCTCCGGGGTCTCCGCCACCTGGTGCACGAGCATCGGGACCGACGAGAGCGCGACCCCCGCCGCAGCCGCGACCGCGAGCAGGCTGAACCGGCGTCCGTGGCCCCGGCGCGCGAGGGCGACGCCGCCGACGAGCGCCGACACGACCACGACCGCGACCGTGCACCCGAGCAGGACCAGCAGCCCCTCGGCGGCACCGGGTCCGCCGGCGGAGACCCTCCACCGGGTGACGCCGTAGGTGACGAGCAGGCCGACGGCCAGCGCGGCGACCACCGCGGTGACCAGCGGCCGGGTCCACCGGCGGGGGGCCACCAGGGCGAGTCCCCAGGCCGACACCACCGCGGCCGCGACGGGCACCGACCGCAGGAAGTACATCTGGCTGAGGCTGGCGTGCCAGAAGAACAGCGTGGCGCCGACGCCCGCGACCACGAAGCCGAGCAGGAAGACCGCCCGGGGGTCGCGCCAGCGCCTGCGTCGCACGAGGCCCCAGACACCCAGGACGTAGCCGAGGTTGCTCACCAGGTACGCGAACGTCGCGAGGGTCCGCTCGCCGGTGCTGAGGCCGAGGCCGTAGTACTCGGCCCACCCGGTGTTGGAGTGGAGGGGGTCGACGACGAGCCCCTGCGCGCCCGTGCCGTACACGAGGCGCTGCGCGGTGAGCAGGGCCACGACCGACAGCACGAGCATCACGACGAGGCGGACGACGCGGGACCGCTTCCAGACCAGCGCCAGGAGGAGCGCGCCGAGCAGGGCCCCGACGAGGATCGGCAGGAAGGTCCCCTTGGCGCCGGACGTGCCGGCGACGGCGATCGCGAACACCACCCACAGGCCCGCGCCCACCCGTCGTCGGCCGAGCACCTCGACCACCGCCGCGAGCAGCACGGCGCTGACGGCGAGCGCGTACGACTGGGTGGGGCTGAGGTAGATGTAGCCGGCGAGCAGCTGGGGGTTGCCGACGTTCTCGACGCCGTTCGGGGCGACGACGACGAGCGCGACGGCGGCGACCAGGCCCGCCCAGGGGGTGCGGGCCAGGCGCGAGGCCAGCGCGCCCGCGGCGAGGATGGCGATCACGGTCATGAGCAGGGGGCTCAGCCGCAGGAAGAGGATCAGGGGATCGACGCCCGAGCCCCACGACGTCGCGGCCATCTCGGCGTGGACGAACCAGTGGTACTGGAGCGGCTCGCCGGCGACCATCGGGAGCTCGCCCGGCACGTGGTGGCGCAGCTCGCCGATCAGCCCCAGGTGGTAGGGGACGTCGGGGTAGGGGTTGCGCAGGCCGACGCCGGTCACCGGGACGACGGGCCAGATGAACCACCAGAGCCAGACCACGGCGAACGCGACGACCCCACCCAGCGACCACGAGAGCACCGGCGAGGTCCGGACCACTCCCGCAGGACGCCAGCACCGTCGCCGCAGCGCCGGGAGCAGGGACACCAGCACGACGAGGAGCGGCCACAGGAGCAGCAGGCGGGGCACGCCGACGGCGCGGACACCGAGGTAGACGAACATCTCGACGCTGTAGGCCAGGGCCGTGCCGAACGCGACGTCGGCGTACAGGGGCCGCCGACCGCGCACGACGAGCATGCGCCACAGGAGGGTGCCGGGGAGGGCGAGGCCGAGCGCGGCGTAGGCGCTGAACCGCAGGACGTCGACGTCCCGGACGTCGGACTCCCGCAGCAGCGCCCAGGTCACGAGCCAGACCGCCAGCACCGGCCACCAGCCGCTCGCCAGCGGTGAGCGACGTGCCCGCACCGGTCGTGCGCGGCGGTCGACGCGGCGGCCGGCCTCGGTGGCGACCCGGTCGGACACCTGGGTCATGTCGCGGACCGTTGCATCCGGCTCCCGAGCCAGAGGTAGGCGGCGCGACGCTGGTACGAGCGCAGCCGCGCCTTGACGTCGCCGACGCGCACGTCGCGCGCCGAGAGCAGGGCGGGATCGCGCTCGCGCAGCTCGGCGTGGAACTCGGCGGCCTGCGTCCACTGCTCGCGGGCCAGCTCGACGCTCCACTGGGTGGCGCTGAGCCGGAACGCGGCCATCGGCTCGTGCAGCGCGACGAGGTCGCCCTCGAAGAGCACGCGCGCGTAGGCGGCCTGGTCGATCAGGTAGCGGTGGACGCCGTCGCCCCACCAGCCCGTCTTCTCCAGCACGTCGCGGCGCATCGTCACGCAGCAGGGCTCACCGAGGACGTTCGTGCCGGCGAGCACGCTGGCCCGCACCGCCCGACGACCGTCGACGACGCCCTCCAGCGACTTCAGGCCTTGGCCGCGGAAGGCGGGGCGGCCGTCGGCGTCGACGATGTCGCGCCGCGAGGCGACCAGCACCGCACCGTCGCCGGCGGCGTCGAGGGCGTCGACCTGGCGCCGGAGCATCTCGGGGTAGAGCACGTCGTCGCCGCAGACCAGCTTGATGAGGTCGCCGGTGGCCGCCTGCGAGACCGCGTTCCAGTTGCGCTGCGCTCCCCCGCCGGCCGGCGTCTGCAGCAGCCGGACCCGGGGGTCGTCGGTGAAGCGCTGGAGGAGGTCCCACGTGCCGTCGGTCGAGCCGTGGTCGGCGACCACCAGCTCGAGGTCGGTGAAGGTCTGGGCGAGGACCGACTCGATCGTCGCCTCGATGAAGTCGGCGTTCTGGTACGACGGCACGACGACCGACACGCGTGGGCTCATGCGGCGGCTCCCGGGTGCTCGTGGTGGTCGGGCAGCGGCGTCACCGGCTCGGTGGGTCGGCGGAAGCTGAAGCCGCGGTGGAGGAAGAAGCTGGCCAGGACGGTCACGACCGTCGACATCAGCTGGGAGACGATGACCGGCAGACCGAGGATCTCGACGCCGAACGGCAGCAGGACGGCGTTCGCGCCGAGCGCGCCGAGGTTGACCAGCTCGAAGCGACCGAGGTCCTTCCAGAGGTGGCCGTGGACCTTGAACACCAAGCGGCGGTGCATCGTGAACGCGGTGAGGACGCTGACCACGTGGTTGGCGAGCAGCACCACCATGTAGTTGGTGACCTGGCCCAGCGTCATCTGCAGGGCCACGAAGTAGGCGAAGCTCAGGCCGGTGTTGATGCCACCGACGATGACGAACAGCACGCGCTGGTCGCCCGCGAGCCGCGTCAGCAGGTTGTCCCGCAGCGGCTCGTCGTGGTGGTCGGACATGCAGCTCCCCGGTCGGCATCGGCGCAGGCCCCGGGTGCTCGGGGGCGACGTGCAGGTCTCGCACGATGATAGGCGCACATCCACCCGAACCACGCAAGCCGGCACCGCACGCGCCGACGGGGGACTCGGGTCGCGCGGGCCGCCGCCTCTATAGTCGGGGGGTGTCCGAGCCGATCCAGCCTGCCGTCCACACGATCTCGGTCGTCGTGCCGGTCTACCAGGGCGAGCACCACCTGCCCGGGCTGATCAAGGAGCTCGCGGCCTACACCACCGACTTCGCCACCCCAGCCGGCCACGTCGCCCGGGTGGCCGAGGTGCTCCTGGTCCACGACCACGGCCCCGACGACTCCGCCCGCGTCATGCGCGAGCTGGCCGCCGCCCACGAGTGGGTGCGCCCGGTCTGGCTGAGCCGGAACTTCGGCCAGCACGCCGCCACCCTGGCCGGCATGTCGTCCTCGGGCGGCGACTGGATCGCCACCATCGACGAGGACGGCCAGCAGGACCCCGGCGACGTCGCGGGCATGCTCGACGCCGCCATGGCGGCCGGCGCGTCCCTGGTCTACGCCAGGCCCGTCAACGAGGCCCCGCACGGCGCCGCCCGCAACGCCGCCTCGTTCGGCGCCAAGTGGCTCACCAGCAAGCTCACCGGCAGCGGTGCCGCCTCGTCCTACAACAGCTTCCGGCTCGTCCTCGGCGAGGTGGGGCGCAGCGTCGCCGCCTACGCGGGCTCCAGCGTCTACCTCGACGTCGCGCTGGGCTGGGTGGCCGGGAAGGTCGTCCAGGCCCCGGTGCACCTGCGCGACGAGGGCGAGCGCACGTCCGGCTACAACCTGCGCTCGCTGATGTCGCACTTCTGGCGCCTCGTGCTGTCCAGCGGCACGCGCGGCCTCCGCCTGGTCAGCATCATGGGCGTGGTGTTCGCGCTGCTCGGCGTGGCCGTCGCGGTCGCCCTCGTCGTGAACCGCCTCCTCGGCGCCGACATCGAGCAGGGCTGGACGTCCACGGTCACCGTCGTGCTCATCGCCTCCGGCGCGATCCTGTTCGCGCTCGGGGTGGTGGCCGAGTACGTCGGCGTCGCGGTCAACACCGCCATGGGCAAGCCGCTCTACCTGATCGTCGGCGACCCGCGCGAGGGCCCGCTCGGCCGCGACGTCCTCGCCCGCCGGCCCGCCGCCGCGCCCGTCGACGGCGAGTGACGCGGCCGATGCGCTGCTGGGTCGTGGGGGCGTCGGGCCTGCTCGGCCAGGGCGTGGTGCGCCAGGCCCGCCGCGAGGGCTGGGACCTCACCACCTCGGTGGTGCCGTGGCACGACCCGGACTCGGCGGTCCAGACGCTCACCCGCGACGTGCGGGCCTTCCTCGACGCCGACCCCGGCTCGCCGTGGGCGATCGCGTGGTGCGCCGGGGCGGGCGTGGTCGGCACCAGCCGCGAGGCGCTCGAGGCCGAGCTGGCCGTCTTCACCGGCTTCCTGGACGCGCTCGCACCAGCCGTCGTCGAGCGTGACGCGGCCGCCCGGGGCGGCATGTTCGTCGCCTCGTCCGCCGGCGGCGTCTACGCCGGGGCGTCCGCTCCCCCGTTCACCGAGCACACCGAGCCCCGCCCGCTCGCGCCGTACGGGGAGTTCAAGCTGCTCGCCGAGGCCCAGGTGGCCGAGCTCGTCCGGCGCACCGGCCTGCCCGTGATGGTCGGACGCATCTCCAACCTGTTCGGGCCCGGGCAGGACCTCACCAAGGCGCAGGGGCTGGTCTCGCAGGTCGGCCGCAGCTGCCTGACGCGTCAGCCCATCTCCATGTACGTCTCGCTCGACACGATGCGCGACTACCTGTTCGTCGACGACTGCGCGCAGATGGTCACCGGCGCGCTCGAACGGCTCGTCGCGGCCGCCCCGTCTTTCGACGGCCCCGTCACCAAGATCCTCGCGGCCGGTCGCTCGACGACCATCGCCGCGGTGCTCGGCGAGTACCGGCGCGTGTTCAAGCGTCCGCCGCCGGTGGTGCTGGCCTCGTCGGCCGCCAGCCGGTTCCAGGTGCGCGACCTGCGTCTGCGGTCGGTGGTGTGGACCGAGCTCGACGGCCACGCCCGCACGCCACTGGGCGCGGGCATCGCCGCCACGGTGCGCGACGTCTCCGACCGGTTGAACGCGCCGATCGTCTGACCGTCAGGACGTCCCGAGCTCGAGCACGACGTAGTCGCCCGAGCGGAACCTCTCCCGTGCGAGGTCCTGCAGCGGACGCCAGTCCTGGCTGATCGTCGTGTTGACCACGAGCCACCGGACGCCGTACGTCGCGCGGAGCCGCTCGACCGTCCGCTCCGTCGGCCGCTCGAACACCGCGTCGTTGATGCTCAGGCGGCGCTGGTCCCAGAACGGCACCCGGTAGGCGGGCAGGTCGAGGCGGACGGCCCGCGGCCCGTTGCGCGCGGTGTACGCCCAGCCCTCGACGAGGGTGCGGCGCTCGCTGTAGGCCGAGACCCAGAACGTGCGGTTGTCGCACTCGTCGCCACGACCGGCGACACGACGGCAGTGCTGGTCGGTGGCGACCAGGTCGTCGGGCGAGGAGTGGTCGCGCAGCCATCGTGCCGCCTCGATGCCGCCGGGCCCGATCTGCTCGAGGTCGGTCGTCGGCTGGATGCCGGTGCCGACCCCGTCCTGCAGCGTGGGCAGCCACCGGACGAGGGCCTGCGGCCCGGACGCCATCGTCGTCCCGGTCACCATCGCCGCCACCACGACCAGCACCAGACCGTGCCTCCCCGAACGCCGGCCGACGACCGCGGCGACCGCGCCGACGACGAGCACGGCCGCAGCGATGACCGCCCAGGGCACGACCACCTCGCGACCGCGCAGCGCGTCGCCGGGACCGGGGAACGTGACGGCGCCGAGCACCACGAGCGAGACCGCCACCCCCGCCAGTGCCGACAGGGCGGCGAGGGCCCAGCGCCTCGGCCGGTCGCCGCACACCTGGTGCAGGCCCCACCCCGCGGCCACCGTGGCGGCGACCGGCACGACGCGCGCGAAGTAGAGCTGGTTGCCGCTGTTGGAGGCCAGCACGGCCACCGCGCCCAGGCCGGCGCCGGTGACCATCACGAGCAGCTGGGCCGCGGGGTCGCGACGCGTCGCGCGCCCGACGAGCAGCAGGCCCGCGGCCGAGGTGCACACCCACCCGACGAGCCACACCAGTGCGAGCAGGACCGACACCGCCGGCGCGACGTCGTCCTCGTCGACGCCCGCGCCGGCCCGGACGCCGAGCAGCCGGCCGACCGTCAGCGGTCCGAGGCCGACGCCCTGCGCGCCGCCTCCGTAGACGAGCGCCTGCGCGACCAGGGCCGACACCACGACGACCACCACCACGGCGCCGGCGGCCACGACGGTGCGCCGGGACCGGAACGACAGGATCGCGACGGCCAGGACGCCCGCGCCGACCACCGGCAGCAGGGAGCCCTTGGCGCCGGAGGCGACCACGAGCAGCAGCACCAGCGGGAGCCAGCCGGCACCGAGGGACCTCACCCCGTCGCGCAGGCAGGTCGCGAGCAGCACCAGCGTCGCCGGGAGGAGCACCTGGGCGAAGGTGGTCGTCGGGCTCAGGTAGAGCACGCCGCCGGTGTAGAGCTCGGCGAGCACCGGCGGCAGCACGGGACCGGCGGCCAGGGCGAGCAGCAGGGGTGGCACGAGCGAGGCCGCCCACGACCCCGTCAGGCGGTGCACGACGGCTCCCGCCCCCACCAGGGTCAGGACGATCATCGGCAGCAGCGACAGGCGCTCGAGGAGCACCACGGGCTCGATCCCGGTGGACCACGAGGTCGCGGCCACCTCGGCGTGGACGAACCAGTGGTACAGGAGCGGCTCGCCGGACACGAAGGGCACGTCGGCCGGGAGGTGGTGGCGCAGCTCGCCCACCAGCGACAGGTGGTACGGCTGGTCGGGGTAGGGCTGACGGGGCGAGGCGCCGTCGAGGGGGCGCGGGAACCACAGCGCACGGGCGCAGAACGCGGCCACCACCGCGACGAGGGCGGCCACCGACCACGACCACCACACCGGCGCCGACGGGCCCCGACGCCAGGCGCGGGCCCGCCACGTCGGCACCGCGAGCGAGGCCACCACGACCGCGGCCGGCAGCAGCAGGTGGGCGAGCGGGACCCCCGCCGCGCGGGCCGGGAGGTAGGCCAGCAGCTCGAGGCAGTAGCCGAGCCCGCCCCCGAGGGCGGCGTCGAGCACGAGCGGACGGGATGGGCCGGGGACCGTGAGGCGCCACAGGACGGTGCCCGGCACGACGATCACGCCCACCGCCCAGACGGTGAACACGAGCACGTCGACGAGCGCGACGTCCGCGGCGACGAGCAGCGTCGTCACGACCGCCCAGCACGCGAGGGCGGCGACCCAGCCGCCGAGGGCGGGCCGGCCGCGGGACGGTCCGCGGGTCCCGAGCACGGGGTCCTGCGCCGTCACCGCCACGTCGGGAGCGTACCGGCCGCTCTAAGGTCGGCCCGTGAGCACCCGACCGCTGCGCGAGGCCTGGCACGAGGCCTCCTACGGCCCCGCCGGGTTCTGGACGCGCGAGTCGCCGCAGCACCACTTCCGGACCTCCGCGCACGCCTCCGACGTGCTGGCGCGCGCGGTGCTCGAGCTGGTGCGACGTCGCGGGCTGCGCGAGGTGGTCGACCTCGGCGCGGGCGGTGGCGAGCTGCTGGCCGGGCTGCGGGCGCTGGCGGAACCAGGTGAGCTCGACCTCGTGGGCGTCGACCTGCGGGGCCGGCCCGACGGGCTCCCCGACGCGATCGGGTGGTCCGCCGACCTGCCGGTCGTGTGCTCGGGGCTGCTGGTCGCGCACGAGTGGCTGGACGACGTGCCGTGCGACGTGGTGGAGGTGGACGACGACGGGGTGGTGCGTGACGTCGTCGTGGGCGCCGACGGCTCGTTCGGTCTGGGCGAGCCGGTGCGCTCGGCGTGGCTGGAACGCTGGTGGCCGGTTCAGGCGCCGGGCGAGCGAGCCGAGGTCGGCAGCAGCCGTGACGACGCATGGGCGTCGGCCGTCGAGCGGGTCGCGCCCGGGGGCGTCGCGCTGGCCGTCGACTACGGCCACCTGACCGGCGGGCGTCCCCCGCTGGGGTCGCTGCGGGCGTACCGCGGCGGGCGGGAGGTCGACGTCGTCCTCGACGGGTCGTGCGACGTCACCGCCCACGTCGCAGTCGACTCCCTCGCCGACCGCGTCGACGGGCACCTGGTGCGCCAGCGGCACGCGCTGCTCGACCTGGGGGTGACCGGGTCCCGTCCCGACCGCGACCTCGCCCACACCGACCCGGTCGCCTACCTCACCGCCCTCTCCCGGGCCGGCGACGAGGCCGAGCTCCTCGCCCCCGGCGGCCTCGGCGACTTCTGGTGGGTCCTGTCCGAGCGCTGAACCTCTGGTCGGTGGTCAGCGAGATCCCGGTCGTGCCCAGGTCGAGCCTGATCGGGGCATGGCGCCCGGATGGCAAGGCGCGTCGGCGAAGGCGAACTGGGTTCGTTCGTCGAGCCGGCAGCAACGCAGCCAGGCGGGATGCCAGGGCCCGCTCAGCGGGGGACGACGACCACGGGGACGGGGGTGTGGCGGAGGATGCGGGTGGCCGTGGAGCCGAGGAAGACGCGGGCGAGCGGGCCGTGCTCGCTGGAGCCGACGACGAGGAGGTCGCCGTCCTCCCACGCGAAGCCCTCGAGCGTGGTGGACCAGCGGTCGCCCTCGACGAGGTGGGTGCCCTGCAGGACGGTGCTGGGGTTGGCCGAGCGGAACGCGGTGGTGGCGACGCGGTGCGCCTCCTCCACCTGGGAGCGCCATGCGTCGTAGACGCCCTGGTCGATGCGCGGGCCCATCGCCGAGCGGCCCTGCGTGCGGACGGCGAACGTCACGGCCTCGACGGACGCGCCGAGGCGCTCGGCCAGCGGGGCGACGGTGCGTGCCAGCGACACGTCGGCCCGGGTGGGGTCGAGGGCCAGGACGAGGCGCCTCACGGGCGTGTCCCCGGCCCGGTAGCCGCGCGGGGCGAGCGCGACGGGCAGGTCGGAGCTGTGGACGAGGCGGTCGCTCGTGCTGCCGAGCGCGACGTGGCCGAACGCGCCGTCGGTGGACGAGCCCACCACCAGCAGGCTCGCGCCGCGCTTGGTGCCCTCGTCGAGCAGCACCCGCGGCACCGACCGACCGGTGCGGACGACCTGCGCGACGTCGAGGTCGTCGGGCAGCTCCTCACGGGCCCGGGCCACGGCCTCGGCGGCCAGGCTCTCGAGGTGGTTGCGCCAGTCGGAGTCGACGCCGCGGGCGAGCGTCGGGCTCTCCCACGAGTCGTGCACCACGCAGCACAGGACGAGCGGCTCACCCGCCGATCCGGCCAGCTGCCCGGCGAGGTTGAGGCCGGCGGTGCTCTGCACGTCGGGGCCGAAGCCCACCACGATGGTCACGACGGGACGTCCTCTCGGAGGCGGGAGTGCTTGAAGCCGTAGGCGAAGTAGAAGGCGATCATCACGCCGACCCAGACGGCGAACGCCACCCAGGTGTACCAGTGCAGGCCGTAGAGCACGTAGGCGCACGCCGCGATCGCCAGCACGGGCGTCACCGGGTAGCCCGGCACCTTGAAGCCGCGCTCCATGTCGGGCTCGCGCACCCGCAGCAGGATGACCGCGATCGAGACGACGCTGAACGCCACCAGGGTGCCGATGCTGGTGAGGTCGATGAGCGAGTCGAGCGGCACCAGCCCGGCGAGCAGGCCGACCACCACCGCGACGATGACCGTGTTGTTGACGGGCGTCCGGGTGCGCCTGCTGACGCTGGCGAACACCGGCGGCAGCATCCGGTCGCGTCCCATCGAGAACAGGATGCGCGTCTGGCCGTAGAGCGTCACCAGCGTGACGCTGAAGATGGAGATGATCGCCCCGGCCGCCAGCACCGTGCCCGGCCAGCTCGCGCCGAGGACGTTCTGGAGGATCTGCGCGAGCCCGGCCTCCTGGCCCTCGAAGTCCTGGTAGGGCTGGGCGGCGACGCCGACGACGGCGACCGCGATGTAGACCGTCGAGACGATCAGCAGCGAGATGACGATCGCGAGCGGCATGGTCCGCTTCGCGTCCTTGACCTCGTTGCCGGCGGTGGAGACGGCGTCCAGGCCGATGAAGGAGAAGAAGATGGTGGCGGCCGCGAGGTTGATGCCCGCCAGGCCGAACGGGGCGAAGTCCGCGAGGTTGTCGCTGTTCCAGCCGGTGGCACCGACGCACACGAACAGCGTCAGCACGCCGAGCTTGATGCCGACCATGATCACGTTGGCCTTGGCCGACTCGCTCGCGCCGCGGATCAGCAGCAGCGCGCACAGGGCCACCAGGATCATCGCCGGCAGGTTCACGTAGCCGTTCTCGGTGGACGCGACGGCCTCGGGGATCTGCAGCGAGCCGTCGGTCACGTTGCCGATGAACTGGTTCAGGTACTGCGACCAGCCCACCGAGACCGCCGCCGACGACACGCCGTACTCCAGCAGCAGGCACGCCGCCACGCCCATCGCGACGATCTCGCCCAGCGTCGCGTACGCGTAGGAGTAGGTGGACCCCGACACCGGGATGCTGGACGCGAGCTCGGCGTAGCAGAGCGCCGTCAGCCCGGCGGTGATCGCGGCGATGACGAAGGAGATCATCACCGCGGGCCCCGCGTCGGGCACCGCCTCGGACAGCACGAAGAAGATGCCGGTGCCGACCGTGGCGCCGACGCCCAGCCCGACCAGCTGCCACAGCCCGATGGTGCGCTCGAGCCCGGAGTCGGCGTCGCCGTCTGGCTCGATCGGCTTGCGCCGGAGGATCTGCGCCGAGAACGAGGGGGCGCTCGGCCCCGGCCTGACGGTCATGGGCTGATCGAACCACCAGGCACCTCCCCTGGCAATGACCCGGGCCGACCGCCACACGACCGTCACACCGGCGACACGTCCGCTCCGCCTAGGGTGACGCCATGACCGACGCCGACCGCCCCGACGGCCGTGAGGTCGTCGTCGGCATCGGGGCGGGCGCGGCCGGCTTCGACCACGAGCGGGGCGGCGGCGGGCCGGGATCGACGATCGCCACCACCGACATGGTGCTGAACGTCGGTCCGCAGCACCCCGCCACCCACGGCGTCCTGCGCCTGCGGCTCACCCTGGACGGCGAGCGGATCGTCGCGTGCGAGCCGATCGTCGGCTACATGCACCGCGGCGTCGAGAAGCTGTTCGAGGTGCGCGACTACCGCCAGATCATCGTGCTGGCGAACCGGCACGACTGGCTGAGCGCGTTCTCCTCCGAGCTGGGCGTCGTCATGGCCGTGGAGCACATGCTCGGCATGGAGGTGCCCGAGCGTGCCGTCTGGCTGCGCACGATGCTCGCCGAGCTGAACCGGGTGCTCAACCACCTGATGTTCCTCGGCTCCTACCCGCTGGAGATCGGCGCGATCACGCCGATGTTCTACGCGTTCCGCGAGCGCGAGACGATCCAGGAGGTGATGGAGGAGGTCTCCGGCGGCCGGATGCACTACATGTTCAACCGCGTCGGCGGGCTCAAGGAGGACGTCCCCGCCGGCTGGACCGGACGCGTGCGCGCCGCCGTCCACGCCGTCCGCACCCGGCTGCCGCAGGTGGAGGACCTCGTCCTCGACAACGAGATCTTCCGCGCCCGCACGCGGGGCGTCGGGGTGCTGTCGCCCGAGCTGGTGCACGCCTACGGCGTCTCCGGCCCGATCGCGCGGGCCAGCGGCGTCGACCTCGACCTGCGCCGCGACGAGCCCTACCTGGCGTACGGGACGCTCGCCGACGAGGGCGTGCTCAAGGTCGTGACGCGTACCGAGGGCGACTCCTACGCCCGCTTCTGCTGCTTGGCCGACCAGATCCGGGTGTCGCTCGACCTCGTCGACGCGTGCCTGGCGCACCTGGACGACCTGCCGCCCGGCCCCGTCGGCGTCCGGCTGCCCAAGATCGTCAAGGCCCCCGAGGGCTCGACGTACGTCTGGACCGAGAACCCCCTGGGACTGAACGGCTACTACCTGGTCTCGCGCGGCGAGAAGACGCCGTGGCGGCTCAAGCTGCGCTCGGCGTCGTTCAACAACGTCGCCGTGCTCCCCCACGTCCTCCAGGGCTGCGTCGTGGCCGACATGGTGGCCGTCCTGGGCTCGATGTTCTTCGTCGTCGGCGACATCGACAAGTAGCCGATCGCTTCGTGGATCTCCCGCAACGTGGCCAGGCGGGATGCCAGGGCCGCTAGAGCTCCGGAGGGGGCTTGACGTCGAGAAGCTCCTGGAGCGTCAGCGCCAGGTGACGGACGTTGGTCTCGGCGACGACGCGGGCCGCGTCGTCGTCGGCGAAGTCGATGTCTCGTCGGCAGATGGAGGCGACGACACCGCCCTCGACGCGCTGCACCTGCGGGAAGTTGCGGGTCTCGCCCACGACGACGCGGAGCACGAGGGCACCCTCGTGGGCGCGGCTCCACCAGCGCTGCCAGGGCGGCGCGGTGGCCATGGTGTCGAAGTGCGAGAACACCGTGTCGAGGTAGACCTGCTCGGCCGGCGTGGACGCCTCGAGACGCTCGACCGTGACGGTGGGCGCCGCCTCGTCGGCGTGCGTCGAGGAGTCGGCGCTGCCGTCCCCGGCTCGATCCATGTCGTGTGCTCCCCGTGACGCGTGCGAGTGCTGGAGGGTCTAGTGAACCAGCCCGGACCCGAACGGGCCCAGCATCCCGACGATCAGGCCTGCTTGCGCGACTCGTCGTCGTGGGCGCGGGTGCTGGCCGCGGTGGCCGCCTGCTCCCAGTTGAGGAGGTCGACGATGGTCGGCACGTCGGCGCCGTCCCAGACCGCGAGCGCCTCGGCGACCTGGTCCTGGTCGGCCTTGAGCCCCTCGACGGTCTCGCTGAGCTCGGCGCTGCGACGACGCTCGGCCTCGAGCCTCTGACCGGTCTCGTGGGCCCGGGCCTCGGAGATCCGCAGGTTGCCGCGGACCTCGAGCAGGTCGGCGTCGCGACGGGTGAGCCGCTCGGTCATCTGCTGGGCGAAGGTCGCCTGCTCACGGGTGCGGTCGGACAGGATGCGCTGGTACGCCTTGGCCTGCTGGGCGCGGTCCTTGGACCACTCCCGTCGGGTGTGCGCGATCTCGTTGGAGAGCAGACGGGCCGCCACGACACCCGCCACGACGGCCAGCGCCGCGGCGCCGACCAGCACGGGGAAGGTCGCGAGGAGGGCGGCCGACGTCACCACGAGGGAAGCACCGGCGAGCAGGGCGACGGCGCCCAGCGCGCGCCCGGAGCGTAGGCGGCGTCGTTCGGAGGACATGGCGCCCAGCCTAGGCACCCGGCGCGCGTCGTCCGGGGAGCCACGCCGCACGGCGGGCGGTGCGTCGTCGCAGGTCAGGCGCGGGCGCTGTCGCCCGGGCCCGCCTTCTCGTCGTCGGGGTCCTTGGGCACCTCGCAGGCGCGCTCGAGGAGCAGCGAGGCGACGAGCACCAGCGCGGCACCGACCGCCGCGACGAGCGAGCGCACCACCCGCTCGCGGGGCAGCGCGGCGTCCATCGAGTCGACGTAGCTGAGCGCGAACCCGAGGTAGCCGCCGAGCACGAGGGCGCCCACGACGGCGCACGACTTGGCCAGCGCGAGCAGGCGGACGGCGCGGTCGGACTGCATGCGGCGGCGGTCGCGGTGCAGGGCCTGGTAGGTGGACCAGGCGAGCGTCCCGAGGATGGCCGCGACGAAGAACAGGGCGACCGGCGCCGTCCACGGCACGGACGGGACGATCCAGCCGAGGTTCTCGACGACGATGCGGATGGCGCGGCCGGCCACCAGGCCGACGGCGACGAGCAGGGCGAGCGCGACCGGTGAGGTGCGCCGCATCCGGCTCACAGGACGATCTCGACGTCCTCGCGCTTGGTGATGCCGCTCTCGTCGACCGAGCCGATCAGGTCGGCGACGAAGCCCTTGCCGGGGATCTCGCCCTCGATGTCGAGGTCGAGCCAGGGCCGGAGCACGAACGCGCGCTCGTGGGCGTGCGGGTGCGGGAGGGTGAGCTTGTCGTCCTGCGCAATGCGGTCGCCGACCACGATCAGGTCGACGTCGAGGGTGCGGGGCGCGTTCTGCTCGCCGCGCTCGCGGCCGAAGGCGTCCTCGATGGCCAGGCAGCGGTCGAGGAGCGTGTGCACGGTGAGCGTGGTGTCGATGAGGACCACCAGGTTGAGGAAGTCGCGCGAGCCGTCGGGGGCGTCGACGGGCTTGGTCTCGTAGACCGCCGAGACGCTGACGAGGGTGACGTCGGGGGTGTCGGCGAGGGCCTCGACCGCTCCCTGGACGTTGTCGTGGCGCTCGCCCAGGTTCGAGCCGATGGCGAGCACGGCCTGGCGGATCGGGCGCATGCCGCCGGTCATCGTGTCGGCGTCGAGGATGTAGGGGTTCGGCGTCTCGCTCACGAGGCACTCCGCTCTATCACGACGGTGACGTCGTCGAACGTCACCGTGATGGGCGCTTGGGGTTTGTGGATGGTCACGCGAACCCAGTGCACCGGCCCGGAGGCCAGGCAGAGCGTGGCCACGCGGTCGGCGAGGGTCTCGATCAGATCCACGGGATCGGACGCCACGGCGTCGTGGACCCCTGCGGACAACGTACCGTAGTCGACGGTTCGCGATAAATCGTCCGTGCGGGCGGCCTCGCGGGTGTCGACGCCCAGGAGCACGTCCACCACGAAGGTCTGGCCGTCCCGGCGTTCCTCGGGCAGCACGCCGTGGTGACCGAACGCCCGGATGCCGGTCACGCCGATCAGGTCGAGCGGCTGGTCGCGGTCGGCCATCAGTCCTCCTCGTCCTCGTCGTCGGGCATCAGCACCGGCGAGGAGTGGTGGCTCAGCACCTTCCAGCCGCCGGCGGCCCGCACCAGCGTCTTGCTCGAGACCGCCCGCCCTCCGGCGAACCCGGCGTCGGTGCCGTCCGGGGCCTCGGACAGCACGTTCTCGGTGCAGCCGACGACGGCCGCGACCGGCTCGCCGCCGGCGTCGCGGACCAGCGCGACGGTGACGTCGGTGAGGATGAACTGCACGTAGCCCAGCTGCGCCATCACCATGGCCCACGAGCGCCGGATGGCGCTGGAGCCGGTGATGGCCTCGGTGCCGGGGTGCACGCAGACGGTGGCGTCGTCGTCGGCCCACAGCGACGCCATCAGGTCGAGGTCGCCGGTCTCGATGGCGTCGTAGAAGCCCTGGTGGGCGGCGAGCACGGCCTTGCGGACGGGCTCGGCGACGGCCCCGGGCTCAGCCACGGGTCCACCGTGCGGCGACGCGGACGGCGTCGAGGTTGGCGGGCACCTCGTGCACCCGGACGCACCACGCGCCGGCCGCGGCGGCGAGCGCGGTGACGGCCGTGGTGGCCGACTCGCGTCGCGCGACCGGGACGGGCTCGCCGTCCTCGCCGGCGAGGAGCTGGCCGAGGAACCGCTTGCGGCTGGCGGCGACGAGCAGCGGCAGGCCCAGCGCGTGCAGCTCGCCGAGACGCGAGAGGACCGTCCAGTTGTGGTCGGCGTTCTTGGAGAAGCCGAGGCCGGGGTCGACGACCAGGTGCTCGGGCGGCACCCCGGCGGCGACCGCGAGGTCGACCTGGGAGCGCAGCTCGTCCAGCACCTCGCGCACGACGTCGTCGTAGACGGCGTGCTGCTGCATCGTGGCCGAG
The DNA here is from genome assembly GCF_049059935.1 of Solicola agrisoli. Taxonomy (NCBI): domain Bacteria; kingdom Bacillati; phylum Actinomycetota; class Actinomycetes; order Propionibacteriales; family Nocardioidaceae; genus Solicola; species Solicola agrisoli. The sequence continues at coordinate 72,129 of NZ_JBMGQR010000014.1, forward strand.
TGCTGGCGCCAGTGCATCAGCACGAACGGCACGCCGGCGTCGGCGGCCACGCGCAGCACGCGGGGGTCGGCGCGTCCGCCGGACACGTCGTTGACGAGCACCGCGCCGGCCTCGACGGCCCGCTCGGCCACCTCGGCCCGCATCGTGTCGACCGAGACGCGCACGCCCGCGGCCGCGAGCTCGCGGACCACGGGGACGACGCGGCGCAGCTCCTCGTCGAGCTCGACCCGCTCGGCGCCGGGGCGGGTGGACTCGCCGCCGACGTCGACGAGGTCGGCACCCTGCGCCGCGAGCTCGAGCCCGTGGGCCACCGCGCGGTCGGGGTCGAACCAGAGCCCGCCGTCGGAGAAGGAGTCGGGGGTGACGTTGACGACGCCCATCACGAGCGCGCGGCTCTGCGCGGGCAGGCTCCGCACGGTGGCCGGCAGCACGTCAGGCACCCTTGATCAGGCCCATCGCCTCGGCGCGGGTGGCGGGGTCGCGCAGCTGGCCCCGGACGGCGCTGGTGATGGTGCGGGCGCCGGACTTCTTGACCCCGCGCATCGACATGCACAGGTGCTCGGCCTCGACGACGACGATGGCGCCCTGCGGGTGCAGGTAATCCTCGAGGGCGTCGACGATCTGCGTGGTGAGCCGCTCCTGCACCTGGGGGCGCCGGGCGTACACCTCGACGAGGCGCGCCAGCTTGGACAGCCCCACCACCTTGCCGTCGCGGGCGGGGATGTAGCCGACGTGGGCGACGCCCGTGAACGGCACCAGGTGGTGCTCGCACATCGACCACAGCTCGATGTCGCGCAGCAGCACCAGCTCGTCGTGGTCGACGTCGAAGCGCTTCTCGAGCACCTGCGCGGGGTCCTGCCGCAGGCCCGACAGCATCTCGGCGTAGGCGCGGGCGACCCGCTCGGGCGTCTCGCGCAGGCCGTCGCGGTCGGGGTCCTCCCCGACCGCGACGAGCAGCTCGCGGACCGCGGCCGCCGCCCGGGGGAGGTCGACCTCCCCCAGCGTCGGCGCCACCGCCTGGTCCCCCGCCGCCGTCATGTCAGATCCCGGGGCCCGGGGGCTCCGGCTCGCCACCGCCGGGGAGGGGACCCCCGCCGTGGACGTCGCCGTCGGTGCCCGGGGCGAGCAGGATCGAGCCCTCCTCGTCGCCGTCGGGACGGGTGCCGTTGAGGCCCTTGGGGGCGACGGGCGGCAGCGCCGAGGGCTGGCGGCTGTCCGAGCCCGTCCAGGCCGGACGCGCGTCCGAGCGGTGCAGCGCCTCGAAGATCGCCGCCACCTGCGCCTTGTCGAGCGTCTCCTTCTCCATCAGCTCGAGCACCAGCGCGTCGAGGACGTCGCGGTTGTCGACGAGGATGTCGAAGGCCTCCTGGTGCGCGCTCGTGATGAGCTTGTTGATCTCGTGGTCGACGAGCGCGGCGACCTCCTCGGAGTAGTTGCGCGCGTGCCCGATGTCGCGGCCGAGGAACGGCTGGCCGTTGTCCTCGCCGAGGCGCACGGCGCCGAGCTTCTCGCTCATGCCGTACTGGGTGACCATGGCGCGGGCGAGCCCGGTGGCCTTCTCGATGTCGTTGCCCGCACCGGTGGTGGGGTTGTGAAAGACGAGCTCCTCGGCCGCGCGTCCGCCGAGCATGTAGGCGAGCTTGTCGAGCAGCTCGGCGCGCGTCTGGGAGTACTTGTCCTCGTCGGGCAGCACCATCGTGTAGCCGAGTGCGCGGCCTCGCGGTAGGATCGTGATCTTGTGCACCGGGTCGCTGCCGGGCAGGGCCGCGGCAACCAGGGCGTGGCCGCCCTCGTGGTACGCCGTGACGAGCTTCTCGTGCTCGCTCATCAGCCGCGTGCGCTTCTGCGGGCCGGCGATGACGCGGTCGATGGCCTCGTCGAGCGCGGCGTCGTCGATGAGCTTCTTGTCCTCGCGGGCCGTCAGCAGCGCGGCCTCGTTCAGCACGTTGGCGAGGTCGGCGCCGGACATGCCGGGGGTGCGGCGGGCGACCGACTCGAGGTCGACACCGTCGGCGAGCGGCTTGCCGCGCGAGTGGACGGCGAGGATCTGCTTGCGTCCGGCGAGGTCGGGGGCCTCGACGCCGATCTGGCGGTCGAAGCGGCCCGGGCGGAGCAGCGCCGGGTCGAGCACGTCGGGACGGTTGGTCGCGGCGATCAGGATGACGCCGCCGCGGACGTCGAACCCGTCCATCTCGACCAGCAGCTGGTTCAGGGTCTGCTCGCGCTCGTCGTGGCCGCCGCCCATGCCGGTGCCGCGGTGGCGTCCGACGGCGTCGATCTCGTCGATGAACACGATCGCGGGGGCGTTCTCCTTGGCCTGCTCGAACAGGTCGCGGACGCGGCTCGCGCCCACGCCGACGAACATCTCGACGAAGTCCGAGCCGGAGATCGAGTAGAACGGCACCCCGGCCTCACCGGCGACGGCGCGCGCGAGGAGCGTCTTGCCGGTGCCGGGCTGGCCGTAGAGCAGGACGCCCTTGGGGATCTTGGCGCCGACGGCCTGGAACTTGGCGGGGTCCTGGAGGAACTCCTTGATCTCGCCGAGCTCGTCGATGGCCTCGTCGCAGCCCGCGACGTCGGAGAACGACGTCTTGGGGGTGTCCTTGCTCATCAGCTTGGCCTTGGACTTCGCGAACTGCATCACGCGTCCGCCGCCGCCCTGCATGCTGTTCATCAGGAACAGGAAGAGGCCGACGATCAGAAGGATGGGCAGGATCGACAGCAGCAGCGTGCTCAGGATGCCCGGGCGCGGGACCTCGACGTCGTAGTCCTTGAGCTGCTTGTCCTGCTTGAGGGTCTCGGCCTGGCGCTGCAGGCTGTCGCCGAGGGTGCCGATCCAGTTGGCGCGCACACGGTCGCCGTTGTCGAGGGTCGCCTCGATCCGCTGGTCGCCCTCGACGAAGGTGACGGTGTCGACCTGACCGCTGTCGAAGTAGCCGACCATGGTCGACGTGTCGACCTCGCGGTCCCCGTTGTTGGCCGAGACGAGCTGGAGCACGGCGAGCACGCCGAAGACGCCCAGGATGATCCACAGCCAGGGACCCTTGAAGATGCGCTTGAAATCCATGATGGGGGGCCTGCGCCCCGCTCCTCGGAGGATAGGTGAGTGACTCCCAAACGGTACACGGGCTCGGGGTGACCATCTGTCCCGGTCGCGACCGGGCGGACGGCCGGTGTCCCGGGCCCACGGGAGGTCAACGAGCGGCGCAGGGGCGGTGTTCCGTGGAGCGTCTGCCCTCCGCGAACGTCCGGGCCGCCCGACCCTCGCCGTCCTGCGGGTCTGGGCGCCCGGCTGGCAAGGCGCGGACGGCGAAGCTGGGCCGGGTCTGCCCTGCGAGACGGTCGCAACGCCGCCAGGCGGGATGCCCAGGTCCGCAGGTCAGGAGTAGACGTGGGGCGCGAGGGTGCCGATGGAGCGCAGGTTGCGGTACTTCTCGTCGAAGTCGAGGCCGTAGCCGACGACGAAGGCGTTGGGGATGTCGAAGCCGACGTACTTGACGTCGACCTTCATCTGCTGCGCCTCGGGCTTGCGGAGCAGGGTGGCGATCTCGACCGACGCGGGGCCGCGGGAGCGCAGGTTCGACACGAGCCACGACAGCGTCAGGCCGGTGTCGATGATGTCCTCGACGATCAGCACGTGGCGCCCGGAGATGTCGGCGTCGAGGTCCTTGAGGATGCGCACGACGCCGGACGACGTGGTGCCCGACCCGTAGGAGGACACCGCCATCCAGTCCATCTCGACGTGGCGGTCGACGGCACGGGCGAGGTCGGCCATCACCATCACCGCGCCCTTGAGGACGCCGACGAACAGGACGTCCTCGCCCTCGTAGTCGGCCTCGATGGACCGGGCCATCTCCACCAGCCGGTCCTGGATCTGCTGCTCGCTGATCAGCAGCCCGTCGGGGTCGAGGTCGTCGTTGACGCGCGTCTGGTCCACGGGGTCCAGCCTCCCACAGCGTCCGCCGTCCGCCGCCGTCGGTTCTGGGGACTTGTCGGTGCGTGGTGATGCCCCGGCATCACC
>NZ_JBMGQR010000015.1:0-75630 GCF_049059935.1 Solicola agrisoli
TTCGGCTCGATCGGCGCGCAGATCCTCGTCAACGGGTTCGTCGCCACCTACTACCCCGACGCGACCCGGGCCACCGCCCTCGGCGTGACGCTCGGCCTCGGCCGGCTCGGCGCCATCCTCGCGATCTCCGGCGGTGGCTGGCTGGTCGCCGCCGAGGCCGGCCAGCTGGTCAACTTCTCCATCTGGGCGCTCGCCGCCGCCGTCGGTCTCGCCACCGTCCTGTCCGTGCCGCGCCGCTCGACCCCCACGTCCTGACCCACCCCCACCCTCACCCCTCGGAGCACCCATGACCCAGACCTTCGTCCTCTTCCACGGCGCCTGGCACGGCGGATGGGCGTGGAACGCCGTCGCCGCGCACCTCCGCGCGGACGGCCACGTCGTCCACCAGCCCACGGCACCGGGCCTCGCGCCCGGCGACGACCGCCGCGGCGTCGGCCTGTCCACCGTCGCCGACGCGCTCGTCGCCCACGTCGAGGACGCCGACCTGCACGACGTCGTTCTCGTCGGGCACTCCTGGGGCGGCATGGTGCTGTCGTCGGTCGCCGAGCGGCTGCGCTCCCGCCTGGCACGCCTGGTCTACTACAGCGCGTTCGTCCCGCTGAGCGGCGAGTCGCTGTACGACCTCGTCCCGCCGGACTACCAGGGCCTGTTCACCCAGCTCGCGGGCGCGTCCGACGACAACAGCGTCGCGATGCCGCTCGAGGTCTGGCGCGGGGGCTTCATGCAGGACGCCGGCGCCGAGGCGCAGCAGATCGCGCACGCGCTGATGCTCCCCCACCCGTTCGCGACCTTCACCGACCCGGTCGGCGGCATCGACTACGCGACGCTCGACATCCCCCAGAGCTACGTCATCTCCCCCGACGACGTCGCCCTGCCGCCCGGCGAGTTCGCCTGGTCGCCGCGCTTCCCCGAGCGCCTCGCCGACCCCCTCGTCGTCGAGACCGTGGCCAGCCACGAGTCGATGTTCACCGCACCCGCGGAGATCGCGGCGGCGCTCGTCCGCGCCACCGGCGACTGACGAAGCGGGGCGAGGTGTATACCGGGTATAGTCACCGGAAACACTGACGACGGAGGCCCCCATGACCACGGTGCTCGACGACGACCGCACGCGTCCGCGGGGGCCGGTGGTCACGGCCGTCGCCCTGCTCGGCCTCGGACTGGTGGCCGGGATGCTGACGTCGTACGGCCAGGGCCACCTGCCCGACCAGCTGCACGCCCTCGCGAACTCGTCCACCTCGTGGACGGTCGTCGCGTACGTCGGGGCGCTGCTCGCGCGGCGCTGGTGGACGGCGGTGGCCTTCGCCTACCTGACGTTCGTGCTGCTGCTGGTGGGCTACGAGATCGCGTCCACCCTGCGGGTCAGCATCGGGATGGGCCCGAACACCTGGGCCTTCTGGCTCGGCGCGGGCCTCGTCGTCGCCTTTCCCGTCGGGTACGCCGCCTGGGCCGTCCGCGCCCGTCCGGCCGTGGGGCGGCTCCTCTCGGTGGCGCTCCTGGCGGGCCTGGCCGTCGGTGAGGGCGTCTACGGCCTCACCGTCGTCGCCGCCACCACCTCGCCGGTCTACTGGACGATCAGCGTCGTCGGCGGCGTCCTCGGCCTCGCCTGGTTCGCCTGGCGCACCCGCTCGGCCCGGTCAATCGCGACCGCCGTCCTGCTCACCGCGGCCGTCGCCGGCGGGTTCCTCGCCCTGTACCAGGCGTCGTCCGGCGTCTGGTTCCTCCTGTCCCACCTGCTGCTCTGACCTCCCGCAGGAACGACGAACGGCCCCTCACCAGCACGGGATGCTGGTCGGGGGCCGTTCGGTTGCGGTGGGCGATACTGGGCTCGAACCAGTGACCTCTTCGGTGTGAACGAAGCGCGCTACCACTGCGCCAATCGCCCGCGTGGTGCTGTGGAACCTTATCCCATCCGCCCGGACGGTCACGAACTCGGGCTGTCCGACGGTCCGTCCTGGCCGGCGCCGGCCAGTCGGACCACCGAGAACGGACCGGCGCCGTCGACGGGGTCACCGTCGGCGTCGCGGACAGGTGATTCCGAGACGACGGCCCGGTCGCCCAGCGGCGCGTCCAGACCCACACGGGCGTACACCCCCTCCCCCGCGGCGGCGGCGCACCGACGGCGCACCTCGTCGACGTTCACCTTGGCGTTGGCGCCGGCGGTCACCTGCGCAGACCCCGACACGTCCACCACGACCCGGGTGAACGTCTGCACGACGACCCGCGGACGGCTCGAGCAGAGCACCCGCACACCACCGGGGAGGTCGACGGTCTCGCTCCCCGGCCATGCCACGACCAGGCGGAGCCCGCGGCCGACACCCTCGGGAGCCACGTACCCCACCAGGTCGGGCGCGGCGTCGATCGACGTCCGGGTGGTCGTGCCGCTCCCGGCGGCCACGGGGTCGTCCTCCCCCGCGTACGCGTCCAGCCGGACCGCGACCACCGCCAGGAGCACCAGCAGGACCGCGCTCACCACGCGAGTCACCCCGTGGGCGACATCGCTGGGAGCGTCGGCGTCACGGTCGCGGTAGCGCCAGGCGGCCAGCACACGCCACTGCGAGCGCGGCGCGACGACACCCCACAGCAGCAGCGGCACCCCGACGACGAGGACCACGACGAGACCCGCCACAGGTCCTCCTCGAGCTCGGGGCTGGAGCCGCGACCCTAGTGGCCGAGGGGGTCGGGGTCCTTGGCCTCGTTCTCGGCCCAGATGCGTGCCGCCTCGGCCGTGACGGGTCCGGCGGGCAGCTCGCGGTCGTCGACCTTCGTCACGGCCTGGACGTCGCGCGTGGTGCCGGCCATGAAGATCTCGTCGGCCCCCTGCAGCACCTCGATCGGCGCGTCGCGCTCGACGACGTCGATCGTCCCGGCGCACCACTCGAGCACCAGCGCGCGGGTGATGCCCGCCAGGCAGCCCGACGCGAGCGTCGGCGTCACCAGCTGGCCGCCGGTGACGTAGAAGATGTTGGACCCCGTGCCCTCGCACAGGTCGCCGACCGTGTTGGGCATGACCGCCTCCGACGCGCCCCGGGCGTGCGCGTGCTCGACCATCAGCGCGTTCTCCGCGTACGACGTGGTCTTGAGGCCGGCGAGCGCCCCCCGCTCGTTGCGCGGCCACGGCACGGTGACGATCGACGTCGTCGGCCCCGGCTTGTCGCACGGCTCGGTGATGACGACCTGCGTGTTGCCGTGGCCGCCCCGCGGCGACCCCAGCGGCCCCCGTCCTGACGTCACCGTGATGCGGATCCGCCCGAACACCAGCTCCTGCCCCTCCATCGTCGCCGCGACACCCTCGCGCAGCGCGTCGAGGTCGGGCGGGTCGATGCCGAGGCCGTGCGCGGAACGTGCCAGCCGCTCCAGGTGTCGCGTGAGCGCGAACGGCTTGCCGTCCACCACCTTGGCCGTCTCGAACACCCCGTCACCGACGACCATGCCGTGGTCGAGGACGCTGACCGCTGGCGTTGCAGGGCTGGAGAGCAGTTCTCCGTTGATCCAGGCGCGCATGGGACACACGTTAGACCCCCCGGGTTTGGTCGCCCGAAACATCGTCCGCTAGTGTTTGGTCTCGTTCGAACGGCGCTCCCGCAGGCCGCGACAACGAGTGCGGACGTGGCTCAGTGGTAGAGCATCACCTTGCCAAGGTGAGGGTCGCGGGTTCGAATCCCGTCGTCCGCTCGGAGTGGGTCACCGACCCATCTCGTGCATCGAGAGATGCCTGGTGGAGTGGCCGAGAGGCGAGGCAACGGACTGCAAATCCGTCTACACGGGTTCAAATCCCGTCTCCACCTCGGTTACGAGTCCGACAGGTCTCGAAGCAACGGGCGATTGGCGCAGCGGTAGCGCGCTTCCCTGACACGGAAGAGGTCACTGGTTCAATCCCAGTATCGCCCACCAGCATCATCGCAGGTCAGAGGCCGGTTTCGCGTAAGCGGACCGGCCTTCGTGCGTAATACGTGCGGGATGGGCTTCGGTCCGAGGTGGCACAGAACGGCCCCACAGCAGGTGTAGGAGCACTTGCGGCGGGGCCTCGGCCACAGCGGAAGGAACCCGCCATGAACCTGCCAAGCACCGTAGCGCCCCGCTCTCAAGCCAGAGTGGCCGCGCGCCTCCTCTTCCCGACCCTCGTCCTGGTCGTCGCTCTTGCGGCCACCTACGGCGCCGGCTTCGGCCTTGAGCAGCTGGCGGGGGTGGCCTGATGGTCGTCTTCTTCCGACCCACGCGGTTCAAGCAGCAGACGCCCAACGAGATCGAGCTCGCGCTTGCACCGTTCAACGTCTTCGTCGACCCCCTCGACCTGCCTTGCTACTACCACTGGGACGAGGACGAGCAGGAGATGTTCAAGGAGATCGGCGACGTCGTGGTCTACGACGACGGTCTGACCAAGGTGAGGCCCCGCCAGCGGGTGAGCGACCGCCAGATGCGCGCCCTGTTCGGCGCCGCAGAACTCGCGCTCCACACCAAGCCCTGCGCGAAGGACGGGTGGCAGTACAAGCGCAAGCAAGGCGGCCGGTCCTACTGGGCCAGCTCAATCCTGATTGCCATCGACCTCGACAACCCCGACGAGTTCGGCATGTGGGTCCGCAGAGATGCAGAGCGGACCCAGGCCCGTGACGAGCGCCTAGCCGCACAGGCGCACGAGACTCGCCGACCGACGGGGGTTCAGGCATGACGAACCGTGACGACTACCGCCACCCCGCCTGGTGCACCCACGACGAGTTCGAGCTGGACGGGCACCCCGACGATGCACTGGTCCGCCACCTGGGTGACGAGGTCCGCGTCAAGACCGTCCGCAACACCGCGATCACCGCGCAGATCCGCTGGGTCGAGTACTTCAACATCCGCGAGACCCACGGCCCCGACGTCCAGCTCGAAGGTGACGACGGGTCGGGAAGCATGGGTGTCGACGAGTTCGAGGCCGGCGACGTCCTCAGCGTCGGGTCGGTCCTGGTTGACCTGGGCACTCAGATTCAGACCGCTGGCTGGTGGATTCAGGGACCGGAGACAGCAGCATGAGCACCCTCCTGGAAGCCGCTCCCGTAGTGGCTCTCGTCCTCGTCAGTGCCGCGACCACCGTTGCCTGCCAGCCAAAGGCCTACGACCAGCTCGAGCAGCGCTGTGACGACCTCGGCGGGCAGGTGGTCGACTACGGGCCGTCTGGCTTCGACTGCCTGGTCGACGGCAAGTTCCTCGGGCTGCAGGTGCCGGCATGATCGCGCTCACCGAACGCCCCAAGGTCACGTCGGCCTGTCAGTCGTGGTGCGCCAGGCACGACACCACCGACCCGGCCGGCATGGACCACGTCGCCCGGCCGGTCACGTGGACCACCACCGAGGGCAAGCGCGCGGTGGCGTTCCTGAGCGTCTTCGAGACGCCCGACGAGATCCAGCCGCCCGTCGTCAACTGCTACGTCTCCTACGGGTCCGCCGGCGAGCAGGACGACTCGCCCTGGACCGTCCTCGCCGACGACGACCAGCCCGAGGCCTTCCACGCCGTCGACAACATGTCGCTCGAGGACGCCCGCACGCTGGCCGACGCCATCAACGAACTCCTCTCAGCCACGGAGGCGCAGGCATGAGCCAGTTCAAGATCCCGGTCAAGGCAGACCACCACCCGCTCTGGTGCGACCTCACCGACTGGTGCAGCGGAGACCACAACCCGCGACACCTGGGCCGCAGAAGCGCGTGGAGCGTTCAGGCCGACGACGTCACCCTCGAACTCCGCATGGCACGCAACGACGACGGAGTGCCCGACCAACGGCTGTACGCCGGCGAGCAGCGAGCTGTGCTGGGCATTCACAACACCGCCTGCGTCCACCCCGACGGCAAGGCCGTCTTCGCCGAGGTCGACTTGAACCCGAACGATGCCCGCACCCTCGCGGAACGGCTCCTGCGCTACGCAGACGCCTGCGAAGCCATCTACACCGACGTCGACCGCCGAGACATCCAGATCGACGGACTCGGAGGCGCCGCATGACCCCACTCCCCGCACCCGGCCGAGACCCACCCACACCGCACGCCTCCCGGGGCGTGCGGTCCTCCCATGCCAGCAGCCCCGCCACAGACAGGACAGCCATGCCCGACCGCCCCACCGTCGAAGTCCGCGACGTCGACCCCGCCACAGCCGAGACCTGGCTCGGTCTCAACCAGAACAACAGAAACGTCCGCCGAGCCGTCGTCGACTCCTACGCCCGCGACATGGCCTCAGGTGAGTGGGCCCTCAACGGCGAGACCCTGAAGATCGACCAGGCCGGCAAGCTCATCGACGGGCAGCACCGCCTGTCGGCCGTCGTTCAGGCCGGTGTCACCGTGCCCATGATCGTCGTCCGCGGCGTTGAGGCTGAGGCCATGGACACCGTCGATGCCGGCGCCAAGCGCACCTACGCAGACGCCCTCAAGCTCCGCGGCGAGACCAACCCCGCCACCCTTGCCTCCGTGGCCCGCAGAGCCGTCATGTGGGAGCGAGGGATGCGCACCAACACCGGAGCCATCCGACCCACCGCCCGCGAGATGCACGCCTTCGTCGAGGCCAACCCCCGAGTGCGCACCTCGGCCGACCTCGCCTCGAGACTGGCCAACCGCGAGCGCCTGCCCGCCTCGGTGATCGGACTGTGCCACTTCCTGTTCAGCGACCTCGACCCCGACGAGGCCAACACCTTCCTGCTGCGCGTGGCAGACGGAGACGGCATCGCAGCCGACTCCCCCATCGCCGTCCTACGCAGCCGCGTCACCCGCCTGCGCATCACCGGCGGACGCATCAACGAGACCGAGGGCCTGGCGCTCACAATCCGGGCCTGGAACGCACACAGGGCCGGCGAGAAGCGCACCAAGCTGCAGATGCCTCGGGGCGGGCTCACGAACGACAACTTCCCCGAACCGAAATGAAGTGTGCTCAGACTCGCTCGCGGAAAACCGCACCATACACGAACGTTCACGGTAGGGTCAGTGTCAAGTGCTGACCCGGCGTCGTATGACTCGGTTAGGCGCTTCCCGCCCCCGTGTCTCTGACATGGGGGCCTTTACTTTCTCACCACGACCCCGGGCACGCCGCCACTCAGCTTGTTGACCGCGGCATGGGCTGCGGAACCCATCTGTCCCCACGTCGAACTGGGGACCACGCGCGCTGCTCCTGGCCCCGGCGGCATGTACGAGCGCCATGCAGCGTAGGCCACAAGATCGGCGACCTGAATCAGGTACGAATGCTGCGATGACCTCGGAACGGGGTCCTCAATCAAGTGAGTCATCTTCATTTGGAAGCCGCCGCTGCCGTACTTCTTCCCCGCAGTGAGGAACCGTCGCGCCTTCCGCACGTGCCTGCGGACACGGTCGTTGTCACCCTCGTCATGAATGATCATGATCTGCTGATTCTCGAAGTTGCTCGTTCGCTCCAGGCGCTGCAGCAGCATGTTCCACGACTCGTCAAAACACTGAACCCCCTGAAATCCAGTCGCGGCCTTGTCCGTCACCACGGCAAACGCACGGGTCTCTGAAATTGGCAACTGCCGAAGGTGCGCCCGGTAGATCAACCGCCTTTGATCTGGCGACAGGTTGTGGCGACGAAGGGGGCCAGACCCACGGATCAAGTAGTTTGCCTTGAGCTCGTCCTGCATCAGGACGCCGAAATGGTCGCGAACCCTCCTGCGCAGGTTGACCATGTCCTCAAATGCTTGCGACCACTTGTCGAGGTCCACCAGTACGCAACCGAGGGCATAGCAGGCCGACGACCCACCGCGAGCGGGATCTCCGATGTCGCCGGATTCATCGACGTAGGCAAGAAGCATGCGGCTGATCATGGCCCGCCGATGGTTTCGCCGTCAGCAGAACCGGAAGAACGGAACCGTCTAGGACGATTCGACTCGTGACTGGCATCAAAATTGGTAGGCGGCACTAGTGTGCCTGAATGCCTACACGTCAAGAGTTGCAGCAGTGGTTCGATCAGCATGTCCGTGCAGCACCTCCGGGTGTCTGCAGGCCTCAGATCCGCGACACCTATGCTACCTGTCCTTCTTGCGGTGACCGCTTTCCTCCCAAGGAGAGCTAGGCCGTTACTGCCCGGCTAGCGGGTTGCGCGACGATCGCAGATCCGACATCGTGCCGGAACGGTCCGGGATCACCCACCCGCCGTTCGGAGCGCCACCATGGTCATCGCCGTAGTCGTCGGCCTCGTCATCGTCCTCGCCATCCTGGGCTTCCTGCTACCCAAGCTCTCGAAGCACCCTGAGCGAGCCACCCAGAAGACCGCCAACGCCGGCGGGGACGTCGCGGGCAAGATGCCAGGCTTCCTCGGCCGCTGGGGACGCAAGCCCTTCAGCTCAACCTCGAAGTGGGCCGGCAAAGGCGCCTCGGCCGGGCGCAAGGGCCGCGGCAAGACCGGCGTCTGAGTCGCCATGTTCGAGCTCCTGGCACTGTTCGCCTTCACCATCAGCGGCCTCGCGGGCCTGTTACTTATCGCCTGGTGGTGGGCTGACGGTCGAGACGACGGTGATGGTGGAGGGCCGGTGCCCTCCCAAGATGCACCGACCAGCGGTGTGCGATCGCGGCGCTAGTCAGAACCCTGCGCAAGTTCTACGCAACTCACTCAAAGCGTCGAAAGCGTGTCGTAACCTGCTGCTTCGCGCGGCCCCGAGACCCGCGCGACTATCGAGTCCCCGTCCCCTTCCCCCAGGGCGCGGGGGCTCGATGCTGTTCAGGGCTTGTCAGCCCAACATCGGTGGACATATCGTGCATTCGTGAGGTGTGCGCGCCCGCAGCAACCGCACCTCACACCAACTTCCCAGCCGTGAGCTGGGGAAATCTGTTGTCGCGGCTCGAATCGGGGGATTCGGAGTGCATGCCTGGTCTGTCGATGGATAGGGCGAAGCCAGTCGCGACACACCGGCACCCCGCTGGCTCGGTAGGAGCTGGCGGGGTGTTCTTGGTAAGACTTTGGCTTGCGTAGAACTCGTAGACGAGCTGCCATCTGAGGGCATACGTTTCGGCGATGAGCACCTACGACCAAGACGGCCCCATCCGTGCGAAGGATGTCCTGTGGCTCGTCGGGTTCGCCATCGCATACACGACCGCGGCGCTCCTCTTGCTTATGGCGGCTGATGCGCTAGGACTTGGCGGCTAGCTGTACCGATGATGTCCCGGATCAAACGCCTTCCCACTGAGGTGAGCTGGCTGTTGCTCCTCTCATCTGTCTGCGGCATCGGCACCTGGACCCTCAGTGACGCGCCGCTGGCGGTGAGGGTCGCCCTCATAGCCTTCTGCGTGTTCGTGGCAGCCGTCTGCGTGCGAAGCCTGCTGGCGACTCGTGGTAGCTCGACGAGCCCACAGGCGGCGGGCGACGTTGCGCAGGATGCCACCCGCCAGCCCAACCCCCATGGCGAGCAGTAGGTCCGCCCAGTACGGCCAGCCCAGCGCTTCAACCATAGGCAGAATCACGATCACTGCCACCGAGACCATCGCGCCGATACCAAGCACTTTGCCCAAGGGAAACGGCACGAAGTCGTCGGGCTCGCGAGTCGGGTAGGGCACTAGTTCAACCTCTGCGACCGCTGTCGCCTGTCCCGCCAGATCAACACGGCGGCTGCTGTCGCAGCCCCCAGGGCCGACACCACCACGGCGCCCAACAGCGACCAGTACCAACGCCATCCGAGGTCGTCGGAGAGGTATGAGTGTGCGATAGATGCCGGCAGGCCTGCGGCAAACGAGATCCATACGAAGTACCAGGGCGATTCCACGCCAGATCCCCCCGCCATTCGGCCACCTTAGTTGCGCTCAGCCGGCCGGTCCTGGAAACCGCGGCTGTTGTGGCCGCCACGTCGACCGCGCTCCCACCCCAGCGCGATCCCCTCGGCCATCCCGGGCAAATTCAACGCCTCGAACGCGTCGGCCAACTCATGGTGCCGCGGCAGACGTGACGAAGCGCGCCAGGAGCCGATTAGCAGGCCCATCACGGCGGCCAGGATGTCCGTCCGCTTCCCCGCCGTCTCCTCAAGCTCTGAGATGACCTTGGCCGGCGGGCGGGTGTCGTAGACCGCGCGGCTGGCATAGGCGTGGAGGGTCACGCGAAGGGCGGTGTCGGGGTCGAGGCGGCGGAAGGGCACGGCTCTTGTAGTACCGGTCGCCACTGTCAAACAGCAGCGGCTTTGACGTCGCTGTGCATCAGTTCCTCGGCCGAGGGTCGGGCCTCAGGCGGTCGGGATGGCGGCAGAGGCAGAGAGGTCACGGAGGCCAACTCAGGGATGCGTTCCTCGATAGAGGGTCTCAGCAACTCGTTGACCGTCACCAGTTCAATCTCAAGCTTGTCGTGCCAGCGTGCCCGCGCGACCTCCTCTCGAGCGCCTCGCGTGAAACTGAAGGCGACGATGTAGCCCTTGTCATGCCCGCCGCGACGCATCGCCGTTTCGAAGTTGTCGACCACGTTCCTGCCAACGCGATCGGACCTCTTCACCTGGATCGGGTTGCCAACCATGAAGCTGTACCCATCGATGCCCATGTCGCCGGATTTTCGCGGCGAGTGTGTGCCGACGAACTTCTGAACCACCCAATTCTGGAACTCGAATGGAGCTAGGTGCCGCAGGTCATCCTCCGTGTCTGGCGCTCCGATCACCTTGACCGGCACTGGTGTGACTTTCCGCATCCGAGCCAACATGATGTTGACCGCCGTTGGGCTGATGTCGATGCCGATCCACCGACGCTTCAGAGTGGCTGCTGCGGCTACTGCTGTGCCGCACCCGCAGAATGGGTCCAGGACTACCGAGCCTTCGTCGCAACTCGACTCGATGATTCGCTCTAGTAGGGCCTGTGGTTTCTGGGTCGGATAGCCCAAGCGCTCCGCCGCCCGCGCATTGATCGGCCGAATGTCCACGACGATGTCTTGTAGCGGCAGCCCCGGGGAGATGTGCAGGTACTGCTTGAACCGAGGCTGGCCGCCGCCTCGACGTGCAGGCCAGTGGATGAGGCCGACGCGGTCGACCTCGTCAAGGCGGTCCTGCATCGACAGGTGAGCCAAACTGTTGCCAGTCAGCTTGGTGTAGTAGTCGTACATGAGCGACGGCGGTTGCCAGTGCCTTCCCTTGCTGTCGGGGTCAATACCGCGCCAGGGTCGCCCCGAGTCCCCGCCGTTTCGACCTGGGCCCGTCAGCGAGACGTCTTGGTAAACCCCCCTCTCGTCGCTGAACTTGAACTTCTCGGTCACATACGTGGGGTCGTACTGTTGAAACGTCCTGTTCCACGTGAATTTGTCAGTCTTCGAGTAGAACAGCAGCGTGTCGTGTTGAGGACCCCAGCGCTTCGCTGAGTTGTGCGAACCTGTTCGCTTCCAGATGACCTCACTCCGGAACTGAGTCTGGCCGAAGATTTCGTCGAGCATGACCTTGAGGTAGTGGCTCGCGTGCGGGTCGCAGTGTAGATATAGCGATCCCGTGGGCTTGAGCACCCGGTGCATCTGCCTGACTCGGGCGCGCATCCACTCGACGTAGTGGTTGATGCCGCCGTCCCACCGGTCCTCGAACGATCGCACCTCCGATTCGTCCCCCCAAACCACCTCGTAGGTGCGGTTTGAAAAGAACGGCGGGTCGAGATAGACCAAATCGACCGAGTCGGAGGGCATGGCACTGAGGGCGGTGAGGTTGTCCTCGCGGTACAACACGCCCGTATCGATGGCGACCATGACGACCCTTTGCTCGAGAAGAGTTAGGGAAGTGAACCAGCGTTACGAGTGGTGCGGAAGTGAAACGCGATAACTACACGATTGTACTTTCTGCTAAGCGACCATCGCGGAATCGTCACGCTTAGTCGGCATGCCCGTCACGGCATTGCTCCTGCCAGCATGCTGTTCAGCGTGAACTTGACCCGGCGGTCGACCTCGGCCGCGAAACGGTCGTCGGTCATGTGCTCGATCTCGACCTTCAGCGTGTTGCTGACTCCTGCCGGCTGGTAGCCGCCGGCCTGCTGCCACCTGGGGTCGTTCGTCATCTGCCCATAGGCACGACCGGCTTGGCTGAGCAGAGCAGTGTTTCGATTCAGCTCGTTCAGTGCGGGGGCATTTTGGAGGTACTGCTGCCCGATGCGGATCGCGGTCTTCGTCGGCCCGGCCTCGTTCAGCTGGTTCAGCAGCCACGGGGATGCACCACGTGCCTTGAGGGCAGCCATGACTGAGGTGAATTGACCCAGGTTCATCAGCGTCTGGCGGAGGTTCCGGTTCACCGCGGACGCCGAACCGAGGTCACCAATGCCGGCCTGGTCGGTCACCGCACTCGCAGACGCCGCGACCGCCTCAGACCGGCCTTGCGCCGCCTCGACCGCAGCCTCAGCGGCAGCCACGCGGGCCTCCTCGGCGGCAATAGACCCGTAGCGGGCGCGGTTCTTCTGCGCCACCGCCAGAGCCGCACGCGCCTTGTCCAGCGCCGCACGGCTGGCGTTCATCCGCGCCAGCTCCTTCTGCGCCTCGCCGAGCTCAGCCCGCGCGATCTGACGGTCCAGGCCCTTGAGCCGCTCGCCCTTCTTCTTGCTGGCCAGCGACTTCTGCAGGTCCCGGACCGACTTCTGCTGATTCAGGATGTCCAGCCGCGACGCACGGTTCGAGGTTGCGTCCGACACCGCCGACTGGGCGTTCTCGAGCGTGGTCACCGACGCGTCGAACTGCGACTTGCGACGGTTCGCGGCCGACAGTGCGGCAGCCGGCGACAGGGCAGCGGTCGTGTTGCGCGCCACCGCCGCGGTGTTGGCCTGTAGTGCAAAAGTCAGCGACCCAATGCTGCCCGCGCTGGACGAGCGCGGCATCGTCAGGTTCTCCGACTTGGTGACCGCACCGCCGGCAGCGAAGTGCTGGGTCTGCCGCGGGTCGAGCATGTACTCGCGACGGCCCGACGTGTTGACGACGAACGTGTCGTTGTTGACGAAGCCGCCTGAGTCGCGCTTGCCCGCGTAGGACATGCGGCGGTTGAACAGGCTGTCGTCCGGGCCTCGTGCACCCTTGCCGACCGCGGGACCGTGGCCGCCGTAAGACTCAACGTTCATGTTGCCGATGCGGGCTGCGGTGTGACCGGGGCTTCCGGTGAACCAGCCGACGTCGAACGCGCCGCCGCCACCGGAACGGAACCCAGCCCACGGCATCGAGCCCGTGGCGCCACGACGGCTGTACGGGTTCTGCCCCAGGGCCGCGTTCAGGACCGCGGACACGAAGCCCGAGCAGTCGTACCCGCCGGGGCCAACACCGCCCCATACGTAGGGCTTGCCGACCTGCGACTGAGCGAACGCCTGACCGCGCTGAATTTGCAGCGGCGACAGGCCACCGATGCCCGACCCCAACAGAGCGAACAGCTGCGAGGCGACCCGCGACAGCTCGGCAGAGATGTCCTGCGCCATACCGTTGAAGTCAGCAGTCACCGAAGACACCGCAGCACCTAGGCCGGCTGTGTCCACGTTGATCGTGCCCACGGCGCCGCCCTCGGCGAAGTGCGGGATCGACTTGCCCTTGCCTGGGAAGCCGAGGTCGCCGCCCTTCTTGAACTCGCCGGACTGGATCGCCTGACGCAGCCGGTACACCTCGGCCTGGCCGCCCAGGCTCTTGACGTCAGCCGTGGTCAGGACGTGCTCGCCAGGCATCAGCATTGCCGGGACCGAGTCACGGTTGGCCTCGCCCGCCCACAGCGGCACCTCGCCACCAGTGGCGAACGTCGGCACGTCCTTGCCGCGGGTGCGGTTCGCCTCGGCGCGGAGCTTCTGCGCCTTCGCCGACAGGGTGATGTCGACGTTGAACGGACCGATGTCGTTCAGCTTGCGGCGCGTCTCGGCCGTGAAGTCGTTGACCGTCTTCGACGCCTGCTCGGTCTTCGTGACGACCGTTGTGGTCCGCTTCTTCGGGATCTCGAGCAGCTTGTCGGCGAGAGCTCTGGCCTGCTTGCGCGAGCCGGTCATAGCCTCGGCAAGGTCAATGAAGTTACGCCGAGCACGCTTGTAAGCGCCGGGCTTGTCCTGCGCCTCGTCCGACGCGTCATTCCACGCCGACGCCAGCGAGGCAATCGACTCGCGCGCCTTGATGGCAGAGTCGCCGCCGTTCTTGATGCCGTTCCGGTTCTCCTTCGCGGCGGCAGCGGCATCGCGGTATGCCTGCTTCAGCCGGGTCTGCGACTCATACGTCGACAGGTTCCCCGACTTCAGGTCATCCTGAGCCTTCTTCAGATCGGCGACAGCGGCAGCCTGCTGATCCACCGCGGTCGTCGTGCCTCCGACGGCGCCCTTGACCGACTTCTGCGAGCCCGTGACGGCGTCGGTGACAGTCTTGTTCTCCTGCCACTCCTTCTGATTGGCGCGGATGTTGCCCCGGGTCTTACCCAGCGCACTCGCCAGGTTCTCCGCAGCCTGCTGCTCCTTCGTGAGCTGGACCTCCGAGCCCTCACCGGAGTAGCCCTGCGCGGTCTGGTCGACGCTCGCGATCGCGGCCGACACGGCGTTCATCGCGTCCTTGTTGCCCATCGCGGCCTGCGTCAGAGTGTCGAGGTTGATGCCCAGTGCCACGGCGTTCTTGAGGGCGCCGGTCTTGCGCAGGTCGTCGGCCACGAACGCACCGGAGTTCTCGGTCAGCGCGCCGGTCTGACGGTCCAGGGTCGCGGTCAGCCCCTCGACCCCGACCGCGGCATCGGTGTTGCTCTTGGCGAACGAGGTCAGCAGCCCGATGCCGCCACCGACTGCGGCACCCCAAGGTCCGGCGACAGAGAACCCCATGGCCGCCGAGCCAGCAGTGCTGGTCAGGATGCCCAGACCCCGGTTCGCTTCGCCTGCGCTGCCAGAGACGACGGTCAGGCCGGCCCCGATGGCCAGCGCTCCCCCGCGCATCGCGATCGCCCGCTTGTTGAACCCCTGGACCTGCTCCCCGGTCTTCTCCGACCTGAGCCCCAGCGTCTGCAGGGTGTCGTTCATCGAGTGATAGCCCGACACGGCGCGGGTGGTCACAAACGTCGCTCCACCCACCGCGGCGGTCACGCCAGCCAGACCGAGGGCGGTGGACTTCAGCGGCCCGGGCAGCTGGTTGTAGGTGTCGACTAGCTGGTCGCCGGTCTGCGCGAGGCTGCGCAGCGGACCCTGAGCACCCGACCCCGTGCCGATGAAAGCGGTCTCCAACGAACCCTTCAGCCGCTCGAGGTCACCCGAGAGGTTGTCCATCTTCCGCGAGGCGGTGTCGGCGGCGTAGCCCTGTTCGTCAACGTTCTTGGTCCACTTCGCGACCGCCTGAGCGCCACCGTCGTACAAGATCCGGGCGGCGGTGATCTGCTCGTTGCCGAACAGCCGGCCCAGCGCCTGATCTCGCTCGGCGTTCGTCAGGTCGCCCATCTGAGACTTGAGCTGGCCGGCCACACCTTCGAAGCCGACGAACTGCCCGGCGGCGTCATAGACGTTGATGCCCAGCGACTTCATCGTGTCCGAGGCCAACTGCGACGGGGAGGTCAACGACGAGAGCATCCCTCGCAGCGAGGTACCGGCCTGGTCGCCAAGGATGCCGTTGGACGCCAGCAGCCCGACCGCGCCGGCGGTCTCCTCGATCGAGACACCCATCTGGGCGGCAACGGGCCCGACGTACTTGAACGCGTTGCCCATGTCGGTGACACCGCCCTGGGCCTTGCCCGCAGTGGCCGCGAGGAGGTCGGCGATGTGGACCGTGTCTGCGCCCGACAGATTGAACTGGTTCATCGTCGAGGCCGTGATCTCAGCGGCCTCAGCGACACCGATCGACCCCGCAGCAGCGAGGTCCAATGCCCCGGTCAGACCGCCCGCAAGGATGTCCCTGGTGGAGACGCCTGCCTTGGCCAGCTCCTCGATGCCGGCAGCGGCCTCAGTCGCCGAAAACGAGGTATCGGCGCCCGCCTTGATGGCCGCGGCGCGAAGCAACTCCATGTTGGCTGCGGTCTCATGCGTGGCCGCGTCGACCGACGACATGGCCTTGTCGAACCGGGCGGCTGCGACCACCGAGGCCGTCACCGCGACTCCAAAGCCCACCCCCATCACGCCGGCGGCGTCGCCGATGTCCTGCATCGCTCGACGCTTCTTCTCGGACTTCGCCAACTCGGCGTTGAAGTCCTTCGCTGCCAGCGCGGACTTCTGGAACCCCTGGATCGCCCCCTTGGGGTCAACGATCAGGCGGACGAGGACTGAGCGGTTTGCCATCTGCCACTGCCTTGCCGGTCCGAATCGGCGGACCATCCGCAGGCGGTGGGGCGGGTGTCAGTCAGGTTGGTGGTGCTCCGCGTTGGCGCGCGGGTGTCAGCAGGTCAGTCGGGGCGAGCGATAACCGGGCGTGCACAGTCGGCGTCCACCGCGTCAGCGAGGTCGGCAACGGCCTCCCACAGCTCCACGGTCAGAGCGTCCTGGCCGTCCATGGCGGCGACACCTCGCAACGTCTGAGCGAAGGCCCCCAGGCCCCCGTGCTCGGCCCTCATCGCAGCTAGGCCATCGACGAGGCGCGAGGTGGCTGTCGACGTGCGGACGATGCTGTCGAACTCGCTCATCAGGTCTCCTTCATGAGGGGCAGGCGGCAGCCCCTCGACCCAGGCCGCCAAGCCTGGGTCGAGGGTCCGGACACCGCCTGACGCCCGGTCTGTGGGGTGGTTCGTCGGTCAGACTGCGGAGGCATCGAACCGGTCGTCTGCTATCGGCGTCTGGTCGTCGACCGCGTCTCGCTGCTCAAAGGTCTCGATCTCCTTGGCGGTCTCGAGCATCCGGCGAGAGAGCGCGGCCAGGTCCGCGCCGCGCATGTTCGGGTCGTCGAGCGCAGCAGCGAGACGGACCCGCATGGCCAGCAGCAGATCGAGCGTGGTGCCGTCCTTGACGGCTTCGGTGATCGACCGAGGAACGCGCCGCGCAGCGGTCTCACCCTCGGCGACAGCCCTCAGCTGCTTGCTAGCCACGGGCTGCTCCGGCTGGAAAAAAATGCCAGAGAGAGATCGGCTCTATGCCGGAGGGTGCTAGCGATAGGCGGCGCTGGTCCCGCCCCACATCCTGCAGGCGGCTCATCGGCTGGCACCTGCCTCCTGCTCCCAGAGGCGGTCCATCTCGTAGCTCCCGAACCGCGGCAGCTCGTCCTCGCCGGCCTCGATGCGTCGCTTGTTCTCGGCGGCGTAGGCGACGCGGTCGTTGCTCGGGTTAAACATCGCGGCGTACTCGGCATCGGCATCGGCCTGTCGCTGCTCAGGCGTGCGCGTGTCGAGGTCGGTGTTCTCCATCCAGTCCTGCAGTCGAGCCTTGGCTGACCGGAGCCCTTCGTGGTCGACCTCGATCTCGGGGAGTCCTGCAAACTCCTCGAACCACCGCTGGAGAACCAGCACGTCTGGCTCAGCCGCGGCGGCATGCCTGACGCCGACCGGAAGCTTGAGCAGCAACTCGGGGTCGATGCCCGAGGCGGTGAAAGCTGGCGTGTCCGAGGTGCCACCGGCGAACATCTTGGGCGGGTCCTTAACCGCAGACACCGCCTTGAACCGCTCGGGGTAGACCTCGGCGTACCAATCGGCCAACGGGTTGGTCGCGTAGTTGTCCACCATCACGCCACCTGCTCGATCGGGCGAGCCATGCCGAACTCAAGCAGCAGAGCCAGGTCGGTCTCGCTGATCCAGGTCGGCAGTGTGTCTCCCTCGCGAAACTGCTTCTCGTAGACGTGGTTGGGTCCGATGTAGGGGCCCTCGCTCGTGCAGAGCTGTACCAGCGGAGCCAGCACCACGTACCTCGTGTCCGCCTTTGGCTTCGTGTTCGTCATGTCGATCACGCCACCGTCTGGACGTAGCCGAGCTCCTGCAGGCGCGCGAGGTCCGCCGCGCTCACCCAGTCGGGCAGCACGTCGCCCTTCGTGTAGCGCTTCTCGTAGGTGGGGTTGGGCACCACGGCAGGAGTCGTCGTGAGGGTCACGAGCGCTGCGGTGACGACGTACTTGGGGCTCGGCATTATGCGGACTCTCTTTCCAGTCGGTGGGCCAGAACTGCGGCCCGGTCCAGCTGCCAGGACCGCCCGACCTTCCGACCGGCGATGACGCCGTCTTGAGCCAGGCGGCGCACGTGCCGTTCGGTCATGTCCAGCTCGTGCGCCGCCGCGGTGATCCCCAGCTGCATGACCAACGATGGCGAGTCGGGCTCTTTGCGGACGTCCGCATGTCCGCTAGCGGACATACCGGCTTGCTCGGCCGCGCGCTTGAGTGCGGCCAGGCTCGCTCGCACCCGTGGGTTCGCTTCGATCTGGTCCGTGCGCTGCTGATACCGCACACCCATCACCGCAAGTCGGTACATCTCGAGCGCGGCGGCACCTCGGAAGATCGCGGCGTCCCCCAGCACCTGCACATCAGGCGACTGAGGGATCTCCCCGCGCAGCCCGCTCACGAGGCGGCCCGCTTGTGGCCGTTCGCTCGACGCCCGTCACGGTCTCGCTCGGTCAGTCCTGCCCACACCCCGGCCGGCTCTGGCCAAGCGTCGAAGTACCGACGGCAGGCAGCGAGTGCCGGACAGTCGCCGCACTCGACCGCGGCCTCGGCCTGAGCAACCGGATCGTCCGACACCCACCTTGGGTCGCCAACGCACGGGATCGATTCACCCGAGCCCTGCAGGTCATGCAGCTTGGCCATGAGTCGCCCGTGAGCGGCGGTCTGCGCGGGCAGATCCTCACGCCGGATCACGCGACTTCACCCACCGGGGAGGCTCCCGTGGGTGAGCCACCCTCCCTGCCCCCTACTAAAGGGGGGCTAGGGAGGCTTGGTGGGCCGCCCTCAGGGGTGCTTAGGGAGGCTTGGGGAGGCTCGGCTCGGACGAAGTACAACTTCTGGTTGTTGGGACCGGCATCGAATCGCAACACCCCGGCCGCCACGGCTGCAGCCAGGGCCTTGCGCTCGTCTCCCTTCGAAAACGTGACTCGCAGCTCGCGCAGCTTGGCCTCGACCTGAGTGCCGTTGAACCCCGCGTGATCACTGATGATCTGGACGACCTGACGGCGCAGGTCCTCGGCGCCCTTCGCAGTCTTCTGCTGCTGCCGACCACCGAAACCGGTCAGGGTCAGGCGGCGGGTAGCGGGGTCGAACTCCAGCTGATCCTCCTCGACCTCGACGTCGCGCCCCATGGCCTTGAGGTAGCGGACGGATTCGTCGCTCTCGGAGCGGGTGATGTTGATGATGCTGTCGGCCCAGTCCTCGAGCGCCGAGGCCCCGCGAGTGCGCTCACCGTTCCAGCCGGCGTGCGCGGCGAGGATGACATCGGAGGCTCCCACGTCCGCTCTGGCCCACCTGTCCAGCTCGGCCAGCCAGGCACCCACCTCGCCAGCGTCGTTCTGCGAGGCGCCCGTGTAGGCCCGCCCGAACGGGTCCACGATGACGCTCTCGACGTCGAACGCCTGCAACTGCTCAGCCAAGGCCCCGCGGTCCTCTGGCACGCCGAGTGGGTTGCGCCGGCCACGCAGGTTGACCACCACCAGGCGGCCTGGGTCGACTCCGACCTCGTCGGCCCACCGTGCGGCTTGGGCTGCGCTGACCTCGAAGTTGAGGATCGCGACACGTCCCCGCACCGCACGGGTACGGAACCGCCCGAGGAACGGCTGACCGGACAGCAGCGAGTGGACGAGGTTGAGGATCAGCGTGGTCTTGCCGGTCTTGCGCATCGCCACGATGAGCGTGCCGCCCTCGGAAGGGATCAGGCCCTCGACGCGGTGAGGCGGCTCCTGAGGTCGCTGCAGCAGCTCGGCGAGCGTGCCGATGTCGAACGCGGGCATCTCGACAAGAGCGGCCTTCTCCGCGGCCACCTTCTCCTTGGCCGCGTCGCGCAAGCGCAACTTGTAGGCCTCGGCCTCGATCTCGGTGCTCGAGGGCGTTCCAGCCCACCGCGCTTCCTCGTCGTCGAGCTCGGGTGGGTTGTTCCACCAGTCAGGCTGCGTCGTCATAGTCGCCTCCCTGATCGAAAGCGACGGCATATCCGGCGTGCTCGGCCACTGCCAGCAGGTCGCGGCCGACGTCGGCGGAGGTGTTCCACGCGCGTCGGGTGGCAGACCACAAGGGACGACCGCCGGCCTGCTCGATGAGCGGCTTCACGTTCTGCCCTTGGACCCAGGCCACTGCACTGCCGGGCTCGATCTCGATGGAGATCCACGGTCGGCGCCTCATGCTGCCGCCTCCGCCGTCGCAAGATCCGTGATCTGCTCGACCCACCGCGGGGCGATGTCGGCGTGGGCGCGGCAGTTGTCGGCCTTGGCCCGGATTCGCGCATCGGTCTCGGCGATCTGCTCGGGGCTGGCATGGCCCACGTAGTCGTCGGGGCGGGGCCTGGCCGCCTCGAAGCGATCGGCGCGCTTTTGCCAGTAGAACGCCGTCGCCTCGGCGAGCGCCTGGCGCAGATTGTCGGTCGCGATCCGGTCGTAATGCTCGGGGCTCAGTCGCATGCGGGTCACGAGGCATCGCCGCCCACCGGTACGAGCGCACACAGCATCAGCTTGGCTGTGAGGCCCCGCTCCTCTGCCCGCTCGAGCGCGCGGACGGCGCTGTGCAGCGACATGTAGACGCGCCTTGTCCGGGTGTCCTCATCGACGGTGAACATCACCACGTGAGCGATTGCGTCGCCTAGGATTGCAGTGTCGAGGCCGCCAGCCAGAGACTCTGCAGCTCCACGGTTCGTCCCCGTGGGGCTGCTTTCTTGTGTGGGATCAACCTGCACGGCGAGCACCGCCGCTCTTGGCAGACGGGATGGGCCGCAACAGGGCCCGCACTTCGTCCAAGTCGACACGAATGAGCCGAGGCCCAATCCGGAATGCCTGCAACGTGCCGTCGGCGACACGCCGACGAATGGTGTCCTTTGAGACACCCACCTCTTGGGCGGCTTCGCTGAGAGAGCCGAATCGGCGTGAAGATTCGGCAGTTAAGATAGACACTTCGGTGCTCCCGGGGCGCGATAAGTAGCGCCTCCGATGGGAGGACCGATGTGCTTACGCTAGCACTCACGTGCCCCCATGTGCGGCGACGAACTGGCGCGCCGTCCACTTTCGCTCCGCGACCATCCTGAACATCTCGTTGAACTCGACGGCGAGGTGGTCGACTTTCAGATCCACCATCGCTCGAAGGAGATCAGACACTGCGCGAGCGTCGCCGTCTTCGGAGACAACCAGCGGCACCTCGTAGGAACACGTGGGCATGTGGCAGTGGATGATCCACCGCCAGTGGGGCGGTACGTCTTCTTCGGACGGCTTCGACAGCCAACCACCGACGCCCTCCCGTTCCATTAGCGCCATCTCGTCGGCCGTTTCGGGTCGCCACCCCCCGACGTGCTCCTGATGAAATCCATCTCCTTCGAGCACGGACACCCGCCCTGTCGCGGTCATGCCCCAACAGACCAGGCCCCGAAGCGGGTGATTTGCGCACCGGGCCCAAAGCTGCGCGATAGGGCGAAAGTCAGGACTCCAAGTCGAGTAGTCACGCATCGAGGTCACCCACGACCATCTTGGATAGCGCCTTCGCAATCTCCATGTCTCTCCCCTGCGCCGCGTGTTGGTACCTGAGCGCGGCTCCCGGTGTCGAGTGGCCCAGTCGCCCCATCAACTCGGCAAGTGTGGCGCCCGTGGATGCTGCCAGGACGGCGCCGGTGTGTCTGAGGTCGTGCCACCTGAGGTCGGGCCGCAGAGCCTTCTCGCGGGCCGCGTAGAAGCTCTTGTAGAGCGTCGAGGGTTGCAGGTTCGTGCCGGCGACGGACGGGAACAGCAGACCACTCTTGCCGGGCTGCGCGTGCGAGGCCAGGTGATCCTTTAGTGCCGGCATCAGGTGTGGCGGGATGGCGACATTGCGCACGCCGGCGTCGGACTTGGGCGTCCCGATGATGGTCTTGCCCTCGACACGGACCACGGCCCGCCGGATCTGCAGCACACCTGCCTCGAGGTCGACGTCCTTGCGTCGCAGCTCGGTCAGCTCGCCGAAGCGGAGGCCGCACCACGCGGCCAGCAGCGTCATCACCTTGTACTTGTCAGGCATGGCGGATACGAGCGCCTCGAGCTCGGGCAACGTGGCGGGCTTGATCTTGTGTACGCGCTTGGAGTTGCCGGCCCCGCGAATGTGGCATGGGTTCACGGTGATCAGCTCGTCGTTAACCGCGGTCGCCAGGATCGACCGGAGCAGGCTGTAGGCGTGCGCCCGCATAGTCGGCTTCTCCGAGCCCTGCTCTGTGTGCCAGCGGCGGACCGCGGCCGGTGACACCGTCTTGAGCGCCATGCTGCCAAAGGTGGGCTTGAGCCGGCTCTCGATGAGCTTGGCGTAGTGGTCCTTTGTGCGCGGCTTGAGCGTGCGGTCCTTCAGCCATAGGTCGGCGTACTCACCGAAGGTGATCGGAGCCGCGTGCTGCTCGTTGGGCGGCACCCATGCACCGAGGGAGATCTGCTGCCGCTGGGCCGCAAGCCACGCTTCAGCGTCCTCGGCGGCGTCGAACGTCCAGGGCGCGTTGTAGATGACGCCGTCGGGCGCCGTGTAGTTCGCCTGATAG
The DNA here is from genome assembly GCF_049059935.1 of Solicola agrisoli. Taxonomy (NCBI): domain Bacteria; kingdom Bacillati; phylum Actinomycetota; class Actinomycetes; order Propionibacteriales; family Nocardioidaceae; genus Solicola; species Solicola agrisoli. The sequence goes on from NZ_JBMGQR010000015.1 coordinate 22,460, forward strand.
CGCTTCGAGGGCAGCCGGCGGATGTTTCCGAACGACCTCTTGCGCTTCCTTGGTGGCACTGAGTTCGGCCTTCCGTGCGGGATACGTGCGGAATGAGTGCCGCCTCGTGCACACTTGTGCCTGCCCCTGAGACGGGCTACTGTTTCTCAGAAGCCCAGCATATCAAGGGTTTCAGCAAGTCAGACCCAGTAACACCACCTCTGGCCGAAACTGGTTCAATCCCAGTATCGCCCACCAGCAACTCCCTCTCAGAAGCCGGTCTCGCACAGCGGGCCGGCTTCTTGCATGTCGTGGTGCGCAGCGGGGACTTCTCAGCGAGAGGTCCCGCGGACAGTTACTGGGCCGCGGCGGCAGTCACGTTGAAGAAGTCCGACGGCATCGCCGACTCGAGCCGCCAGGTGAAGGCAATCGGACGATCGCCCTCATGGCTGACGTAGTGGGCGGGTCCGAGGAACAGGTAGGGCGAGGTCCCGAACTCGTCCTTGGCCTCGTGACGAACGAAGAGCAGAACCGTGCTCGCGCCGTTGACGTAGCGCTGGCCGGTCTTCGAAGCGACGGACGTCGTCGACTGCGACTCCCAGTGAAACAGCGTCGGGCTGATCGGATAGTCCGCGTACATCGTGGTGGGTGAGTAGTCGGCCTCTGACTTCTTCAGGGTGATGAAGAAGGCGTCGACGTTGCGGTCGGCGGAGTACCAGACGCCTTCGCGGAAGCTGTTGGGGTTACGCGGGAAGTCCAGTGCGGCCAGGATCTCCTCGCGCTGGTAGCGGGCGTGGACGAGCAGCGGAACGTCCGAGAGGTCGCCGCCCAGTGCGACGGTCATGCGCCGTGCGGCCTCGAAGGACAGGTCGACGACGGTCGAGAGCTCGGCACGCGTGGCTACCTCGGCGCGCAGCGTCTGCAGCCCAGCCTCGATGGACTCGTGGCCGCCGCCGTCGGACCAGAGCGAGAAGAACAACATCCTCGCCACGCGCTGCTCAGCAGACGACAGCTCCTCGTAGGCGGGAGCGACCTCGGCGAGGATCGCGGGGTAGATCTGGGCGCGAAGCGGATCGTCGACGTGGGCGAAGGCGCGCACCCGCTTGAGCAGCTTCTCCTCAAGCACCGAACCAGGTTCGGTCGGGAGGTTGGCGTCGCGGCGGAGCTTGGTCCACGAATGGCTCCCTCGACGGAGGATGTCGCTGAGCTCGAGGCCAGACTCGTCGAGGAAGGTTGACAGGTCCTGGTCGCCACGCGTGCGGAGCTCGGTGACGATCTGCTGCCAACGGTTGGCGATCTGGGAGCGGATGTTCTCGAGCACGAGCGTCTGCGACTGCTTGTCGAGCACGATCTGGCACCCGGACGGAAGGAACGGGAATCCCTTCTCGACCTGCTTCTCGACCTCGCGGCGCGACCCCCCGGTCAGGGCCCGGTACCGCGTGGCGAACTGGAACGACTTGTGCTGGTAGCCGATGAAGTCCAGGACCGTCAGGACGGCCTTGTGCGGGGTGCGACGCAGTCCGCGGCCCAGCTGTTGCAGGAAGACCGTGGCGCTCTCGGTGGGGCGCAGAAACAGGACGGTGTCGACGTCGGGGATGTCGAGTCCCTCGTTGAACAGGTCGGCGGCGAAGAGGATGTTGACACGGCGGGCGCGAAGATCGTTGAGTGCATCAGCTCGCTCCTGCTGAGGCGTGTTGCCGCTGACGGCCCGAGCCGGGATTCCGGCCTCGACGAACACTCGCGCCATGTACTCCGCGTGGGCGACGCTGACGCAAAACCCGAGTCCGCGCATGGCACCGACGTCGGCGACCTTGTCACGCAGCTGGGTCAGGACGATCTGTGCGCGCACGTCGTTGCCGGTGAACACCTTCGACAGCTCGTGCTCGTCGTACCGCCCCCGCGACCACGTGATCGCGCTGAGGTCGGTGCCGTCGGCGACGGCGAAGTAGTGGAACGGGCACAGCAGATCGGCGCCGAGCGCGTCCCACAGGCGCAGCTCGGCCGCCGTGCGTCCCTCGAAGAAGCTGCGGACGTCCGTGCCGTCGGCGCGCTCCGGCGTGGCCGTCAGACCCAGGAGCTCGACGGGAGTGAAGTGGTCGATCAGGCGCCGGTAGGTCTTGGCCTCGGCGTGGTGGAACTCGTCGATGACGACGATGTCGTACGCGTCCGCGGGGATGTTCTCGACGCCGTAGGCGTTCAGCGACTGGACGCTGGCGAACACGTGCTTCCACCGCTCTGGACGGGCGCCACCCACGTACAGCTCGCCGAAGCCGGCGTCGGCCAGCACCTCGCGGTAGGTACGCATCGACTGCTCGAGGATTTCCTTGCGATGGGCGACGAACAGCAGCGAGGGCTGCTCACCGTTGGCGCGCTCGCAGAATCCCCGGTAGTCGAGCGCCGCGATCACGGTCTTGCCGGTTCCCGTGGCCGCAACAACAAGGTTGCGGTGGCGATCGTGGATGCGCCGCTCTCCGTCGATCGCGTCGAGCATCTCTTGCTGGTACGGGAACGGTCGCACCTGGAGGCCGGAGATCGAGATGGTGACGCGATCGGATTGACGACGCCCGGCTGCTTCGTTCAGTGAGTCGTCCAGACGGTCACGGTCTCGGTCAGGGTCGTACGGCTCGAACTCGCTACCGTTCCAGTACGAGTCGAACGTCGCCCGGAACTTGTGCAGCAGCGACGGCGTCGCGGCCGTCGAGAGTCGGACGTTCCACTCGACGCCCTCGAGCAGGGCGCTGGTCGAGAGGTTGGACGACCCCACGTAGGCGGTGTCGAAGCCGGTGTTGCGGTGGAACAACCACGCCTTGGCGTGCAGGCGGGTGCGGGCGGCGTCGTACTGAACGCGCACTTCGGCACCGTAGTCACGCACGAGCCGGTCGAGAGCCTCGCGCTCCGTGCCGCCGATGTAGGTGGTCGTGGCCACCCGGAGCGGGATGCCGGCCTCCTTCATCGCTGCGAGCTCGCGTTCCAGCAGCCGAACGCCACGCCACATCACGAACGCGCACAGCAGGTCGACGGAGTCGGCGGAGTCGAGCTCGGCCCGCAGCTCGCTGGCGAGGGACGGCTCGCCGTGGGCGTTGGTGAGCAGAGCCGCGTCGTTCAAGGGCGTCCGGGGACGCTGGCCGTATCGGCTGACGATGCCCGGCCCGGCCGGCGGCTTCAGCGAGTGCAGCTCGCGGACCGGTTCGACGACCGCCAGGTCGGGATCGTCGAGGTGCCGGAGGAGCTCGTTGGCTGCATCGAGGCGCTTGGCGGGATCTCGAATCGCGCCGAGACGTTGGCCGATCGCGGCGGCTAGGTGGCGCGTCAGGACGTGCGTCTGGTCTGCGTCGTCCACGGCTGCAAGCTCGGCGAGCAGGTGCTCCTCCCCCGCTACCGCCCGATCGATGGCGTGCGTGACCAGCGATTCATGCAGACCTTCGTGCACCGTGTCCCCCCGAGTTGGTGTGGGGCGCAGCTTGTCATGGAACGTCCCTGGTTCGGGCGGATTCGCGGACGAGCGACGCCGATCGGCGCTGTGACCGCCTCGTCAGGTTGGATGGGACCCATGAGCCAGACCGACCCCATGTGGGTGCGTGCGACGTGTCCGGAGTGCGACGACAGCGGGCCGCGGATGCACGACCAGTCCGAGCTGCCGGTCGACGGGCGCGAGGGGTTCCTGGAGTGGCGTCAGGAGCTGCTGACGGTTCACGTGCGGCCGGTGGCGGTGTCGCGGCGCGTCGAGGACGCGTGGTCGGCGGTGGAGACGATCTGATCTCTGGATCCGGGTCGCGATAGCGACCACGATCCAGAGACCAGCCACGATCCAGGGACTCTCGTCAGGACGAGGAGTGGGGGTCGCCGCTGTAGATGTCGAGCATCTGGTCGCGCAGAAGGACCTGGTCGGCCGAGAGCCAGAGCTCGACGATCTTGCGGCCCTCGAAGCGGTAGAGGGCGAGCTCGTTGGCCTGCATGCGCAGGCCGGTGGCCCGGACGCCGCGGAAGTCCTTCATGTGGGTGCCGGTGTCGTGGAGCCGGCAGGCGAGGCGCTTGCCGTCGACGACGGCGAACTCGATGCGCCACTGGAAGTCGGGGAACGCGTCGATCATCTTGTCCAGCTCGGCGCGCAGGCGGTCGGCGTCCCAGGGCGTCCCGTTGAGGACGAAGTCCGCGGCGAAGAACTCCTCGAGCCGGTGCATCTCACGTCGGTTGATGGCCGTGATCATGTCGGTCACGACCGCGACGCGTCGGCGTTCCGCGAGGGTGTGCATGGGGCGATCCTTCCAAACCAGGAGGTCACGTCCGCGGCCGGTGGCCGTCGCCGAACCGACGCGCGTCGTTGGGCCCACCCGTCCGGCCGGACGTAGCGTCGGATCCATGCGTTCGTCCAAGTTCTCCGCAGCCCTGATCGCCGCCTCGATGGCCGGCACCGTCCTGCTCGCCGGGTGCGGGTCGCCCGACGCGAACGAGACCGATCCGGCCGAGGTGCGGCGCACCGACAACGCCACCCCGACGCCCCAGGGCGACGAGCAGCAGAAGGAGGCCGCGTCGGCCACGCCGTCGCCGTCCGACCTGCCCACCGTCGACTGGGACAACTACGACGACGGCCTGCAGCAGAAGATCGACGGCTACACCGAGGCCAAGAACTGCGACGGCATCACGGGCGAGATCCAGAAGGCCAAGGGCGCGTCGGGCCAGGCCGACCTGATCGGGTACCTCGAGGCGAGCGGAGCGGCCGCCGGCTGCACGTGAGCCTGACGGCCGCTCCCACGCCCAGCGTCCTCAGACGCCGCGGATCAGGTCGGCGCAGCGCTCGCCGATCATCATCGTGGTGATGTTGGGGTTGACGGTCGTCAGCTCGGGCATCACCGAGCCGTCGGCGACCCGCAGGCCCTGGACGCCCTTGACGCGCAGCTCGCTGTCGAGCGGCGACATCAGGTCGTCGTCCGGGCCCATCCGCACCGTGCCCGCCGGGTGGTAGACGGTGTTGTGCGTGGCGCGGACGTACGCCGCCAGCTCCTCGTCGCTCTGCGCGCCGGGGCCGGGCGTCAGCTCGGACTCGGCCCAGTCGGCCATCGGCGCCTGCGCGACGATCTGACGAGCGAGCTTGAGGCCCTCGACCATGACGCGCATGTCGTGGCCCTCGGGGTCGGTGAAGTAGCGCGGGTCGACCTTCGGCTTGTCGCGGAAGTCGCGGCTGCGCAGGCGGACGGTGCCGCGGCTGCGGGCGTGCGTGACGTTGGGCGTCAGGCAGAACGCGTTCTCCGCCGTGGGGTAGCCCTGGCGCAGCGTGTGCATGTCGAACGGCATGGAGCCGTAGTGCATCATCAGGTCCGGCCGGTCGAGCCCGTCGGTGGTGCAGGCGAACACGCCGATCCCCCACCACTGCATGCTCTCGGTGACCATCGGCTGCGCGGCGCGCCACTGGATGACGGCCTCGGGGTGGTCCTGCAGGTGCTCCCCCACGCCGGGTGAGTCGACGACGACCTCGACGCCGGTCTCGCGCAGGTGCTCGGCCGGGCCGATGCCCGAGAGCATGAGGATCTTCGGCGAGTCGATCGCGCCGGCCGACAGCACGACCTCGCGACGCGCGGTGATCCGGCCGATGTGGCTGAACGCGCCGGTGGCGGTGTCGACGCCGGTGCAGCGGGTGCCGTCCATGCGCAGCCGGACCACACGGGTGTCGGTGATCAGCGTGAAGTTGTCGCGCTCGTCGACCACCGGATGCACGTACGACACCGACGACGACGCGCGCGTGCCGTCGGCCTGGCGGTTCACCTGGAAGAAGTTCGCGCCCCGCGTGACGGTGCTGTCGGCGTTGAACGTGACGCGCGGGATGCCGGCGTCCTCGCACGCGTCGAGCAGCGCGACGCCGCACGGGTCGCTGGGCGGGATGTCCATCAGGTGCACCGGGCCGTCGGTGCCGTGGTGCGGCGCGTCGGGTCCGGCGTGGTCGTTGGTCTCCAGACGGGTGAACAGCGGCTTGAGCGCGTCGTAGCCCCAGCCCTTGGCGCCGTGCACCTGCTCCCACTCGTCGAGGTCCTCGCGCGGCGCCCAGAACGCGATGCACGAGTTGTGCGACGAGCAGCCGCCCATCACCTTGGCGCGCGCGTGGCGCAGGAACGAGTTGCCGTTCTCCTGCGGCTCCACCGGGTAGTCCCAGTCGTATCCCGACTCGAGCAGCTCCATCCAGCGGTCGAGCCGCAGGATCTCGTCACGGCCGCGGTCGTCGGGGCCGGCCTCGACCAGCGCCACCGTCACCGACGGGTCCTCGCTGAGGCGGGCCGCGACGACGGCGCCGGCGGACCCGCCGCCCACCACCACGTAGTCGAACTCGTTGCTGCTCATCGTCGTCTCTTCCTGTCGTGCGATCGTGCGGAGCGTCAGTCGCGCTCGGGGAACCAGCCGGTGACGGCGGGCTCGAGGTTCTGGTAGACGTGCTTGGGCTCGGTGTACTCCTCCAGGCCCGTCGGCCCGAGCTCGCGCCCGACGCCGGAGTGCCCGAAGCCGCCCCACTCGGCCTGTGGCAGGTAGGGGTGGAAGTCGTTGATCCACACCGTGCCGTGACGCAGCCGGTTGGCCACGCGCTGGGTGCGCGACGCGTCGGTCGACCAGACGCCGGCCGCCAGGCCGTAGCGGGTGTCGTTGGCGATCGCGACGGCCTCGTCCTCGGTGCGGAACGTCTCGACGGTCATCACCGGCCCGAAGCCCTCGTCCTGGACGACCGACATGTCGGACGTCACCTGGTCGACGACGGTGGGCGCGTAGTAGAAGCCGTCGGCGAGCGGGCCCTCGCCCCAGGTGCCGCCGCAGCGGACGCGCGCACCCTCGTCGACGCCGGCCTGGACGTACGCCGTCACCTTGTCGCGGTGGGCCGCGGAGATCAGCGGCCCGGTGTCGACGTCGTTGTCGAACGGCCCGCCCATGACGATCTGCTGCGCGCGGCGCACCAGCTCGTCGACGAACGTCTCGGCCACCGACTCCTCGACCACCAGGCGCGAGCCCGCCGAGCAGACCTGGCCGGAGTGCAGGAACGCGGCGTTGAGGGCGTTGTCGAGCGCGGCGTCGAGGTCGGCGTCGGCGAACACCACGTACGGGTTCTTGCCGCCGAGCTCCAGGGCCACCTTCTTGACGCTCGCCGCGGCCGACGCGGCGATGACCTTGCCGGTGGCCAGCCCGCCGGTGAACGAGACGAGGTCGACGTCGGGGTGCTCGGACAGCACCGCGCCCGCGTCGACGCCGGTGCCCGTGACGAGGTTCGCGACGCCCGCCGGCACGCCCGCGGCCGTCAGCACGTCCATCAGGACGATCGCGGTGCTGGGCGTCAGCTCGCTGGGCTTGAGCACGAACGTGCAGCCGGCGGCGATCGCGGGCGCGACCTTCCAGGCCACCTGCAGCAGCGGGTAGTTCCAGGGTGAGATCAGGCCGCAGACGCCCACGGGCTCGCGCTGGACGCGGCTGACGACGTCGGGGCTGCCGGCGTCGACGAGCCGTCCGGCGTCCTGGCCGGCGATCTTGCCGAAGTAGGAGAAGCAGGCCGCGATGTCGTCCATGTCGAGGCGGCTCTCGTAGATCCGCTTGCCGGTGTCGAGCGACTCCGCGCGCGCCAGCTCCTCCTTGCGCTCGCGGATCTGCGCGGCCACCGCGAGCAGGACGTCGCCGCGCTCGAAGCCGGTGGTGCGACGCCACGGGCCCGCGAAGGCGCGCGTGGCGGCCTCGATCGCGCGGACGGTGTCGGCGCGGCCGGCCTCCGAGACGGTGGCGACCGCGGTGCCGTCGGCGGGGCATCGGATCTCACGGGTGCCGCCGTCCGCGGCCGCCTCCCAGCGTCCGTCGATGTACAGCGTCGTGGCGCTCACGCGGGCTCCTCGGGTCTCGGGATGGTGCCTCCCGAGGATTCTGGACCACGCCGACGCGTCGTGCGTCCGCGAGGGCCCACCGACACGTCCCGGTAGCGTCGGCGTCATGGAGCCGCACCCGATCCTCGGCCTGACCCCGCACCCCGAGGGCGGGTGGTTCCGCGAGACGTGGCGCAGCGCGCACGACGTCCAGCTGCCCGGGTACGAGGGCCTGCGGTCCACCGCGACGGCGATCCTGTACTCGCTCGGCGACGGCGAGGAGTCGGCCTGGCACCGCGTCGCGTCCGACGAGCTGTGGATGCACCACAGCGGGCCGGCGCTCGTGCTGGGCCTGGCCGAGGGTGACGCGCCGCCCGCCGACGCCGACGTCGAGCGTCGGCTCGGCACCGACCTCGACGCCGGCGAGCAGCCGCAGGTGCTGGTGCACGCCGGGTGGTGGCAGCGGGCGCGCACGGCCGGTCCGGGGCGGGCCCTGGTGACGTGCGTGGTCTCCCCCGGCTTCACCTACGCCGACTTCGCCCTCGCGGACGCCGACCCTCGAGTCGCCGGGCAGGAGCCCGGCCAGACCTGATCGTCGATCCGGCGGCCCGACCTACACGAGATCGACCGGATCGATGACCTGATTTCACGAACTGCCGAATAGGGACATTCGCGTCTCAACCGGACTCGGGTCGATCTACGTTTCGCAGGCAACCACGCACACAGGCCCTGACGGTCCACGGCGCTGGTGAGCACAAAGCGAGCGAGTCGTTCTCGCCGCCCGTCGTCGATTCTCGGAGGAAGACCATCATGTCCGGCACCCCCCACACGAACCCGCAAGGCTTCGAGCAGATGCGCAACCCCAAGGCCGAGGCCAAGGCCGCCCGTGCGTACGCCAAGGCCACCCGACCCTGGTTCAAGAAGAAGCGCTGGTGGGGTGCGGCGTTCGTGCTCGTGGTCATCGGCGCGACGGTCGCTAGCAACGGCGGCGGTTCGGAGACGCCCGCTCCCGTCGCGGCGACGGAGGCGAGCGCAGCCCCTGCCGCGACCCCGACGGCCGAGGAGGTGGCGGCCTCGGACGAGGAGGCGGCTGCGGAGGAGCCGGCTGTCGAGAAGGAGCCCGAGATGACCGCCTCGCAGGAGAACGCCGTGCAGGCGGCCGAGAACTACCTCGAGTTCGCGCCGTTCTCCAAGAAGGGCTTGATCCAGCAGCTGTCGTCCGACGCCGGTGACGGTTACCCCAAGGCCGACGCGAAGTTCGCCGTCAACCACATCGAGGTGGACTGGAACAAGCAGGCAGCCAAGGCGGCCAAGAACTACCTCGAGATGACGTCGTTCTCCCGGTCCGGACTGATCGAGCAGCTGACCTCGAGCGCGGGTGACGGTTACACGCAGGAGCAGGCCGAGTACGGAGTCACCAAGGCGGGGCTCTGAGGGCCGACCTCGAACCAAGGACGGCGCGCCCCGTCTGGCATTGAGGGAAGACTCCGATCCAGTTCCAGAACCCCGGACGCCACCGCGGGCGTCCGGGGTTCTCCACACGGTGGACTCGCACGAGCCTGTCCGTCCGCTCGTCGGCCTCGTCACCGTCGGGCTCGAGCCTCGCCCTCGCGGACGCGGGCCCGACAGGCGAGGATGGGGCGATGACCGACACCGACGACACGACCCAGCAGGTCCTCGACTCCGCCACGAGGCTGCTCGCCTCCGGCGGCGAGACCTCCGTCAACGACCAGTACGTCGCCGACGACACCGGGCTCCCCGTCGGGGTGGTGCGCGACGCGCTCGTCTCCCTCGGCGACGGCGTCCTCACCACCCAGATCTTCGAGGACGGCTCGATCAGCGTGCTGGGGCTCGGCGAGTCCTGACGTCCGTCGCGTCCGCGATCTGATGCCTTCTGGTGCTCAAGGACAGGGTTTGAGGACCACAAGGCATCGGATCGGGGACGCGGGGCCGGCTACTCCGAGCGCTGGGGCTCGTCGCGCTCGCGGGGCTCGTCGGTGACGGCGCCGGGGCTGGTGCCGCCCTCGGACGCGAACGGGGTGCCCGTCTCGGCACCGCCGTCGCCCTTCTCGTCCTGCTCGTCGTCGCTGGACGGCGCGCTGTAGGACTCGTCGCCGGCAGGGTCGGTGGGAGAGGTCATGCGTCCACCCTCGCGGCAACGAGCGACGCCCGCACGATCAGCGCCGCCGCGCCGCGCCCCGGTGCTCGCGGGTCCGCTGCTTCCAGACCTTGAGCTCGGCGGCCCGCAGCCGCGCGTCGCTGCGCCGGGCCATGTAGGCGGCCTCGCGCTGCAGCGCCCGCCAGCTGTCGTAGCGGCGCACCGTCAGGGAGCCGTCGTCCAGGGCGGCCCGAACCGCGCAGCCGGGCTCGCCGGCGTGGCCGCAGTCGGCGAAGCGGCACGACGCGACCAGCTCCTCCACGTCGGCGAACGTCGCCGCGACGCCCTCGGCGCCCGAGCCCAGGCCCACCTGGCGCAGGCCCGGCGTGTCGACCACCGCTCCCCCGCCGGGCAGGAGGACCAGCTCGCGGCGGACGGACGTGTGCCGCCCGCGTCCGTCCGAGCGGATGCCGCGGGTGAGCAGCACGTCGGCGCCGACCAGCGCGTTGGCGAGGCTGGACTTGCCCGCGCCCGACGAGCCCAGCAGCGCGAGCGTGCCGGACGCGGCCCGGGCGCGCAGCGCGTCGAGCCCGCGGCCGTCCTCGACGCTGCACACCACCACCTCGACCCCGGGCACCTCGGCGAGGACGTCGGCGGCGACGTCGTCGGCGTCCGCCGCGAGGTCGGCCTTGGTGAGGACGACGACGGGCTGCGCACCGCTCTCCCACGCCAGCGCGACGAGCCGCTCGACGCGGGCGACCGACGGCATCTGGTCCAGACCGCAGACCGCCGCGGCACTGGTGACGTTGGCCGCCAGCGCCTGCACCTCCGATCGTCCGGACGCCATCGCGCGGACGACGCACGTGCGTCGCGGCAGCAGGTGCTCGAGCGTGGCGCGCTGGTCGGGCCAGCGGCGGACCAGGCCCCAGTCGCCGACGCAGGGCCCGAGGGTGGAGTCGCGGGCCGTCGCGTCGAGCGGGCCGCCGCCGAGGCCGGCGCGGATCGGGCCGTCGGCGGTCATCAGGGTGGACAGGCCGCGGTCGACGCGGGTGAGGCGACCGGGGAGGAGATCGGGGTCGAGGGTGCGGGCCGTGGCGGCCCAGGAGTCGTCCCAGCCGAGGGACGTGAGGATGTCGTTCACGTGGAGGCTCTCTGCTTGCTCCCGTGCGCGGCCGGGCCGACCGGTCAGGTCAGGGCGCGACGGGCGGGGTCGGGCGGTCGGTGCCGAGTCGCACGGTCATGGCCCTCCTTTCCGCTCCGGTGGTGTCTCTGCGGCGAAACTAGACCCGGTCGGCGCCGGGCCGCACCTGGTTTTCCGCCGCCTCCTCGGGAACCGGCTCGGCCCCCCGCGCGCGGCGCGCGATCGCGTCCTCGACGACGCGGCGCGTCCGCTCCTCCAGCTCGTCGCCGAACTGGTGCTGGTCGAGCACCACCTGCTCCAGCTCGGGCTCGAGGTCCTCGCGCGGCTGCCCGTCGAGCTGCTGCTGCCAGGGCATCCGGGCCCGCTCGCGGAACCGGCGCACCAGCTCGAGCCGGGCGCGCGACGTGGACGCGGACGGGAACACGCGCTCGGCCGACGCGTTGAGCGCGGCGCCGATGAGCACCGAGATCGACAGCACGTACAGCCACAGCAGGATCGCGATGGGCGCGGCGAGCGGCCCGTAGATCGACGTCGACTGCCCCGCGTCGGCCGTCACGCCCAGCGCGCCGCGGACGGCCCAGCTGCCGAGGATCCACATGGTCAGCGTCAGCACGGCGCCGGGCAGGTCGTACCACCAGCTCGTCCGGACGGGCACCGACAGGTGGTACAGCGTGGTGAGGAAGACGATCGACAGCAGCAGCACCGTCGGCCAGTAGAGCCGGGCGACGAACGCGAAGCTCTCGGGCACGAACTGGTCGACGAGCGTGGGTCCGGCCAGGATCAGCGGCACGAGCACGATGCCGAGCAGCAGCGCCACCACGTACAGCGCGAACGACAGCGCCCGCGTCTTGACGATGCCGCGGCGCCCGCCCAGGCCGTACATGATCGTGATGGTGTCGATGAAGACGTTGAGCGCGCGCGAGCCCGACCACAGCGCGAGCACGAACCCGATGGAGATGACGTCGATGCGTCCGCCACGCAGGACGTCGTCGAGCGTCGGCTCGATCACCGCCTCCACCGTGGACGGCGTGAGCGCCTGCGACACGATGTCGAGGATCCGGTCCTTGAACACGTCGACCTCGGCCACCTGGAACCGGTTGGCGACGTACCCGACGCTGCCCGCCAGCCCGAAGATCAGCGGCGGCAGGGACAAGATGGCGAAGAACGCGGCCTCGGCGGCCAGGCCGGTGACGCGGTAGCGGAAGCAGCTGGCGACGGTGCCGGTGATGATCCGCCAGAGCGTGTGGCGGGCCTCGCGCCAGCGCGAAGCGGTGGCCGACGGCGCCGGTGCGGCGTCGTCCGCACGCGCTCCCGCCTCGGCTGACATGCGCCTACGGTAACGACATGGACCCCCTCCAGCGTGTACCTGAGAACCAGGCGCCGCCGCTCGTCGGGCGCGACACCGTGGCCGACGACGCCGCCCTCGCCGACGCCGTCCGCGCGTTCGCCGGCGACGGCGCCGACGCGGTGCTGGCGTCGCTGACGCCGCTGGGACGTCTGGCGGGGTCGGCCGAGGCCCGCGAGCACGGGATGCGGGCCAACGAGAACGGGCCGCGGCTGCGCACCGCCGACCGGTACGGCCGCCGCGTCGACGAGGTCGACTTCCACCCGTCGTACCACTGGGTGATGGACCGCGGCGTCGGCCACGGCCTGGCCGGCGCGGCCTGGACGTCGGACGAGCCGTCGCCCCACCTGCGGCGCGCGGCGGGGTACGTCGCGTGGACGCACGTCGAGCCGGGCCACGCCTGCCCGATGACCATGACGTACGCCGCCGTGCCCGCCCTGCGCGCCGACGAGGGCCTGGCCAAGCAGTGGTCGCCCGGTCTGACGTCGCGCGCCTACGACCCCGGCCTGCGCACGCCGGACGACAAGGGCGGCCTGCTCGCCGGCATGGGCATGACCGAGAAGCAGGGCGGCTCGGACGTCCGTGCCAACCTCACCGTCGCCGAGCCCACGTCCACGCCCGGCGAGTACCTGCTGCGCGGCCACAAGTGGTTCACCAGCGCGCCCATGAACGACGTGTTCCTCGTCCTCGCGCAGGCCCCCGAGGGCCTCACCTGCTTCCTGGTGCCGCGCGTGCTGCCCGACGGCACCCGCAACCCGTTCGCGATCGTCCGGCTCAAGGACAAGCTCGGGAACAGGTCCAACGCGTCGGCCGAGCTCGAGCTCGACGGCACCCGCGCCACCCGTCTGGGCGACGAGGGTCGCGGCGTCCGCACGATCATCGAGATGGTGGCGGCCACCCGGCTCGACTGCGTGCTCGGCTCGGCGTCCCTGATGCGCCGCGCCACCGCCGAGGCGTCCTGGCACGCGTCGCACCGCGCCGCGTTCGGCTCCACGCTCGCCGGCCAGCCCGCCATGCGGAACGTCCTGGCCGACCTCGCCGTCGAGAGCGACGCCGCGACGCTGCTCGGGCTGCGGCTCGCGTCCAGCGTGGACGCCGCCGACGACGAGCACGAGAAGGCGCTGCGACGGATCGCGCTGCCGCTGGCGAAGTTCTGGGTCTGCAAGCGGACGTCGTTCCAGGTGGCCGAGGCGCTGGAGTGCCTCGGCGGCAACGGCTACGTCGAGGAGTCCGGCATGCCGCTGCTGTTCCGCGAGTCGCCGCTGAACTCGGTGTGGGAGGGCTCGGGCTCGGTCAACGCCCTCGACGTGCTGCGCGCCCTGCAGCGCGAGCCCGGCTGCCTGGAGGCCTGGATCGCTGAGGTGGGGGCGGTGCGCAGGGCCGACCGTCGCCTCGACGACGCCGTCGACGACGTGCTCGCCGGGCTGGGCGAGCTGGAGGACGCCGAGGCCCGCGCGCGCCACGTCGCTTCGCGGATGGCGGTCTGCCTGCAAGGCGCCCTGCTGCTGCGTCACGGGGCGCCGGCCGTCGCCGACGCGTTCTGCGCCAGCCGGCTCGGCGGCGACTGGGGCGGCGTCTTCGGCACCCTCCCGTCCGGGCTCGACCTGCAGGCGATCGTCGAACGGACGACGCCGGCGTCCTGACGGGGCCCTACCCTTCGGCCATGCGTGAGTACGTCTCGGCCGCCCTGTGCGGAGCCCTGGTCACCCTGGTCGCCTGCGCCGTCTCGGGCGCCGGCGCCGCCACGGCCGCACTGGCCGTCGGCGCGACGCTCGCCGTCCTGGCCTGGGCCACCGCGCAGCTGTCGCAGGACACCGAGGCGGGCATCCCGGTGGCGGACGTGGCGTGGGGCTTCGCGCTCGCGCTCCGCGGACGGACGGCGCCGGGCCGGCTGCTGCCGCTCGTCGCCGCGCAGGTGGTGGGCGCGGTCGTCGCCGGGCTGGGTGCGTCGCTGGTCGGCGGACGGCTGGCCGCCACCCCCGACGTCGCTCCCCCGGGCCTCGGCACGGCCGCGCTGCTCGGCGTGGTCGTGGGGCTCGTCGGCGGGCTGGCCGCGGTGCTGGCCGACCTGCACGCGCAGGACGCCGCCGCCGGGCTGTCGGGCGTCGTCGGCGGGGCCCTCCTGCCGGGTGCGCTAGGGTCCGCCGCGCACCCCGCAGCGCTGCTCGGCGTCGCCGCAGCGGGCTCCCTGGGCTGGACGACGGCCCTGGTGACCGGGGTCACGGTGCTGGTCGGCCACGGGCTCGCAGGCCTGTGGATGCGGGCCGTGGTGGCCGAGGCCGAGGTCCTCTGAGCCGGTCCGGCCACGCCGAGTGTCCAGCATGTGGATGCCATGTCCACATGTCGAGACCACCGTTTGTGCGCCGTTCACGTGCGATCCAGACTGATCCCATGCTCAGCGCCTCGACGACCCACCTGGTGGTCCGCCGCCACGTGGACCTCGGACGTCTGCGTAGCCAGATGTGTCGCACGTCCTCGGACCTCGCGACCGCCTGAGCAGCTTCTCCCCCTCGGCATCGGACGCGCGGCCAGAGCCGCACTCCGGTGCCTTTCTGCTGTCGCGTCCTGCCCTCCTCGACCGAAGGACGCCTTCTCGCATGACCAGCACGCAGACGCCCGCGCGCCGCCCCCGCCCCAAGCGCGGCGAGGGCCAGTGGGCGCTGGGCTACCGCGAGCCGCTCAACGCCAACGAGCAGTCCAAGAAGGACGACAACCCGCTCAACGTGCGGGCGCGCATCGAGAACATCTACGCGCACCGCGGGTTCTCCTCGATCGACCCCGGCGACCTGCGCGGACGGTTCCGCTGGTGGGGCCTGTACACCCAGCGTCGTCCCGGGATCGACGGCGGCAAGACCGCCACCCTGGAGCCCGAGGAGCTCGACGACGAGTTCTTCATGCTCCGCGTCCGCATCGACGGCGGCCAGCTCGACCTCGAGCAGCTGCGCGCCGTCGGCGAGATCTCGCGTGACCACGCCCGCGACACCGCCGACCTCACCGACCGCCAGAACGTCCAGTACCACTGGATCGACGTCCGCGACATGCCCGCGATCTGGGACAAGCTCGAGGGCGTCGGCCTGTCGACGCAGGAGGCCTGCGGCGACTGCCCGCGCGTCGTGCTCGGCAGCCCCGTCGCCGGCATCGCCGAGGACGAGATCATCGACGGCACCGCCGCGATCGAGGAGATCGAGCGCCTCTACATCGGCGACCGCGAGCTGTCGAACCTCCCCCGCAAGTTCAAGACCGCGATCTCGGGCCACCCCAGCCACGACGTCGTCCCGCAGATCAACGACATCGCGTTCGTCGGCGTCGAGCACCCCGAGCACGGCCCCGGCTTCGACCTTTTCGTCGGCGGCGGCCTGTCCACCAACCCGATGCTCGCCCAGCGCCTCGGCGCCTGGGTGCCGCTCGCGGAGGTGCCCGAGGTCTGGAAGGGCGTCGTCGAGGTCTTCCGCGACTACGGCTACCGCCGCCTGCGCACCCGTGCGCGCATCAAGTTCCTCGTCGCCGACTGGGGCCCGGAGAAGTTCCGCGAGGTGCTGGAGAAGGAGTACCTCGGCCGCACGCTCGTCGACGGCCCCGAGGCCTTCGCGCCCGAGACGCCCGGCGACCACGTCGGCGTGCACCGTCAGAAGGACGGCAGGTTCTACGTCGGCGTCGCCCCGTCGGTCGGACGCATCTCCGGCAGCCTGCTGCTCAAGCTCGCCGACGTCGTCGAGGCGCACGGCAGCACCCGCGTGCGCACCACCCCGATGCAGAAGCTGGTCGTGCTCGACGTCGACGAGGACCAGGTCGAGCCGCTGATCGCCGCGCTCGACGAGCTCGGGCTGCACGCGCGTCCGTCGGCCTGGCGCCGCAACACGATGGCCTGCACCGGCATCGAGTTCTGCAAGCTGGCCATCGTCGAGACCAAGGCCCGTGCGGCCGGCCTCGCCGAGGAGATGACGCGGCGCATCCCCGACCTCGACGTGCCGATCACGGTCAACGTCAACGGCTGCCCCAACTCGTGCGCCCGCATCCAGACCGCCGACATCGGCCTCAAGGGCCAGCTGGTCCCCGGGCCCGACGGCTCGCAGGTCGAGGGGTTCCAGGTGCACCTCGGCGGTGCGCTCGGCCTCGAGGCCGGCTTCGGTCGCAAGCTGCGCGCGCACAAGGTGACCGGCGACGACCTCGCCGACTACGTCGAGGGCATCACCCGCCGCTACCTCGACGCCCGCACCGACGGCGAGTCGTTCGCCCGCTGGGTGTCCCGCGCCGACGAGGAGGCGCTGCGATGACCGGCCGCGCCGTCCCGTTCCACTGCCCCTACTGCGCCGACGAGGACCTGCGTCCCCACGGCGAGAAGCACGGCGAGTGGGAGTGCCGCTCGTGCCTGAGGGCGTTCCGGCTCTCGTTCATCGGGCAGCTCGCCCCGCACCAGACTGGAGGTGACCTCGCATGACCCTGACGTCCCCCGAAGGCCGACTGATCGGCCGCTCGCCCGCCGAGCTCGAGGAGACCGCGCGCATCGCGGGCGCCGAGCTGGAGCTGGCGCCGGCCGAGATCATCCTGGGCTGGGCCGTCGAGATGTTCGGCGACCGGTTCGCGATCACGTCGTCGATGACCGACGCCGTGCTGGCCCACCTCGCCTCGACCGTGGCGCCCGGCGTCGACGTCGTCTTCCTCGACACCGGCTACCACTTCGCCGAGACGATCGGCACCCGCGACGCCGTCGCGGCCACGCTGCCCGTCACCGTCGTGAATGTCCGCGCCAAGCAGACCGTCGCCGAGCAGGACGCCACCGAGGGCAAGGACCTGTGGGCGCGCGACCCCGACCGCTGCTGCGCGCTGCGCAAGGTCGAGCCCCTGCGCGACGCGCTCGCCGGCTACGACGCCTGGGCCACCGGCCTGCGCCGCGAGGAGACCCACGACCGCGTCATCGCCCCCGTCATCGGCTGGGACGACCGCAAGCAGAAGGTCAAGATCTCTCCGCTCGCGCGCTGGACGCAGGCCGACATCGACCGCTACATCGCCGACAACAACGTCCTGGTCAACCCGCTGCAGTACGACGGCTACCCGTCCATCGGGTGCTTCCCGTGCACGCGCCGGGTCGCCCCGGGCGAGGACGCCCGCGCCGGACGCTGGTCCGGCACCGGCAAGTCCGAGTGCGGCATCAACCTCTGATTCTCCCACCCCCAGCACCACCGCATGACCTCAGGAAGGAGGCACGCACCATGACCGCACCAGCCCTGGTCGCCGTCGCACACGGCAGCCGAGACCCACGTTCGGCCGCCACCATCACTGCCCTCACGGAGACGGTCGCATGCATGCGTCCCGACCTGAGGATCGAGACCGCGTTCCTCGAGCTCGCCGACCCGTCGTTCCCGACGACCGTCGACCGGCTCGTCGCGGAGGGCTACGACGAGATCGTCGTCGTCCCGCTGCTCATCACCCGCGCGTTCCACGCCACCGTGGACGTCCCCGCCGCGATCGAGACCGCCGCCCAGCGTCACCCCGGTCTCAAGATCCACGCCACCGACGTGCTCGGCACCAACAACGGCACCCTCGACGTCCTCGACCGTCGCCTCCGCGCGGCGCTCTCCGGCGCCCGGGTGCGCGAGCTGGACGGCCTGGTGCTGGCCGCGGCGGGCTCCACCGACCAGCTCGCCAACCAGCACGTGGCCCGCGTGGCCCGCGCCTGGGGCGCCCGGCACAAGCTGCCGACGGTGGCCGCGTTCGCCTCGGCGTCCCCGCCGGCGGCCGGTGAGGCCGTCCGCGCCCTGCGCGCCGACGGACGTCGTCACATCGCGATGGGCTCGCTCTTCCTCGCCCCGGGCTTCCTGCCCGACCGCGCGGCCGAGCTCGCCCTCGAGGCCGGAGCCGTCGCCGTCGCCGAGCCCCTCGGCGACGACGAGGAGATCGCCCGCACCGTCCTCGCCCGCTACGCCGTGGGCGCCGTCGAGCTCGTCCCGATCCCGGCCTGACGGGGGTCGATCGTTTACCAGGAGAACCTGGTAATCGATCACTCGTCGAGGAGGCGCGCCTTCTGCTCGTCGACGTCGAAGTCGGCCTGCGGCCAGGGGAGGTCGAGCGCCTCGAGGTGCTCGGCGAGGAGCTGGGCGACGGCCCAGTTGCGGTACCACTTGCGACCGCTGGGGACGACGTGCCACGGCGCCGCCTCGGTGGAGCAGCGCTCGAGGGCGATCGCATACGCCTCGGCGTAGGCGTCCCACAGCTGACGCTCGTCGATGTCGGCCGGGTTGAACTTCCAGTGCTTGGTGGGGTCGTCCAGACGTGCCAGCAGACGGTCGCGCTGGTCGTCCGGCGAGATGTGCAGGAAGCACTTGACGATGGTCACGCCGTCGTCGACGAGGCGCTGCTCGAAGGCGTTGATCGCGTCGTAGCGGCTCTCGATCTCCTCCGGCGGGGCCAGCTGCCGCACGCGTCCGATGAGCACGTCCTCGTAGTGCGAGCGGTCGAAGATGCCGACCGTCCCGGGCCCGGGCACGCCCTTCTCGACGCGCCACAGGAAGTCGTGCTCGAGCTCCTCGGGCGTCGGCTTGCCGAAGGACGTGATCTGCACGCCCTGCGGGTCGAGCAGCCCCACCGCGTGCTTGACGACGCCACCCTTGCCCGCGGTGTCCATCCCCTGCAGCACGAGCAGCACCCGCCGGTGGTCCGACGCCGCCCGCCCGGCCGCGTAGAGCCGCTCCTGGGCGTCCTCGAGCCGTGGCGCGAGCTCGGCCATCGCGTCCTTGCCCTCGGACTTGCCGCCGTCGAAGCCGAGGACCTCGCGCGAGTCGCGTCCCGCGAGGGTCACCGTGCCGGGCTGGACGCGCAGGGTCTCGCTCAGTGAGGTCATGCGCGCCAGCATAGGCACCGACGTGCCCCTGCACCGGTGGCAGGATGGCCGCATGACCAGCCTCCAGCCAGCCCGTCACGCCGTCGTCCTGGGCGGCACCGGGTACGTCGGCAGCCACGTCGTCGAGGGCCTGCTCGCGGCCGGCGCGGCGCGCGTCACCGTCCCCACCCGGCGCTCCACCGACCTGCCCGCGTGGGCCGACGACGACCGCGTGGTGCTGCTCCAGACCGACGTCTCCACCCCGGACGGGTCCACCTACCTCGGCCGGGTGCTCGACGACGCACCACCGGTCACGTTCGCGTCCGCCTCGGTCGGCGGCTGGTGGGAGGGCCCGCACCTCGTCGACCTCGACGCCGACACCTGGGACGGCCTGCTGCGCAGCAACCTGACGTCGCACTGGCTCGCCGCGCGCGCCGTCGTCCCGCACCTGGACCCCGCCGGCTCGGCGTACGTCACCACCAACGGCATCGCGACGGTGCAGCCCGAGGCCGCCTCGGGCCCGGTGAGCGTCACCGGCGCGGCGCAGACGATGCTGCTCGACGTCCTGCGGGCCGAGGAGTCGCGCGAGGCCGTCCGCTTCCACGAGCTGTGCATCGTCAACCCGATCGTCGACGACGGCCAGGCCGAGCACGCCGACGAGGCGGTCGTCGAGATCGGTGACGTGGTCGCGCGCGTCCTCGCCCTCGGCGCGGGCTCGGACGCCGGCGCCCACCAGGTGCGCCTCGGCCGGCTCTGACCATGCCCCTGGGCCTGCCCGTGCCGGTCGACCTCGCACCCATGCTGGCGCGGGCCGTCGACACGGTGCCGGCCGGCGACTACGCCTACGAACCCAAGTGGGACGGCTACCGCTGCCTGCTGTTCCGCGACGGCGACGACGTGGTGCTCGGGTCGCGGTCGGGCAAGGCGCTCACGCGCTACTTCCCCGAGCTGGTCGACGCCGTCCTGGCCAGCGCGCTGCCGCGGCGGTGCGCGCTCGACGGCGAGATCGTCGTCCCCGTCGCCGGGCGGCTGGACTGGGACCGCCTCAGCGACCGCATCCACCCGTCCGCCGCCCGCGTCCGCGAGCTCGCCGCGGCCACCCCGGCCTCGTTCGTCGCGTTCGACCTGCTCGCGGACGGTGACGACTCCTGCCTCGACCTGCCGTTCTCCGACCGCCGCGCCCGCCTGGAACGGGTGCTCGAGCCCGTCGACCCACCCCTCCACCTCAGCCGCGTGACCCACGACGTCGACGTCGCCCGGGGCTGGTTCGACACCTTCGAGGGCGCCGGCCTGGACGGCGTGGTGGCCAAGCCCGTCGGCGCCCGCTACTCCCCCGGCCGCCGCACCATGCTCAAGGTCAAGCACCAGCGCACCGCCGACACCGTGCTCGCCGGGTACCGCCCGCACAAGCGCTCCAGCGCCGCCCGCCCCCTGCTGGGCTCGATGCTGCTCGGCCTCTGGGACGACGACGGCGTGCTGCAGTTCGTCGGCGGCTGCGCGGCCTTCGCCGACGGCGTGCGCGCCGACCTCGCCGCCATGCTCGACGAGCTGCGCGTCGACGCCGGCGACCACCCCTGGACGTCGGGCGAGCGCGGCGAGGACGACCGCCGTCCGGAGAACGAGCACCGCTGGAGCGGCGCCAAGGACCAGGCGTTCGTCCCGCTCGACCCCCGCGTCGTCGTCGAGGTGGCCTACGACCAGCTGCAGTCGCGACGCTTCCGTCACGCCACCCAGTTCGTGCGGTTCCGCCCCGACCGCGACCCCGCGTCCTGCACCTACGACCAGCTCGACGTCCCCGCCGCCTACGACCTGTCCGACGTCCTGCAGTGACCGCCTAGGCTGGCGTCATGTACTCCGTCGTGCTGCTGACCGAACAGGCCCTGACCGAGCTCGACGTGCGCCAGGTGGTGTCGCTGCACGAGGGGCTGGACGACACCGTCGAGTACCACGTGCTGCTGCCCGTCGACGACGCCGCGGCCGCCATGGCCGCCTCGCTCGGCACCCTCGGCGGCGTCGACGTCGTGCCCGTCGGCGACCCCGAGGACGTCCGGCACATGCAGCACCTCACCGAGGAGGCCGGTGCCGACCAGCTCGCCACCACCACCGCCGGGCTCGAGGCCGCCGGCCAGCAGGTCACCGGCCACCTCACCACCGACGACCCCGTCCGCGCGCTCGAGGCGCTCGTCGCCGAGGTGAAGGCCGACGAGGCCATCGTCCTCACCCAGCCGCACCTGGTGCGCGAGTTCTTCGGCCTCGACTGGGCCGCCCGCGCCAAGCGTGCCCTCGACATCCCCACCCTCCACCTGCTCGAGCACGAGACCTTCGACGAGCAGTCCGGCGGAGGGGAAGGCGTAGGTCTGATCTGACGCCCGCTCGTCGGGCGTCGCGTGCGTGGCTCAGTAGGCTGGAGACATGGCCTACGACGTGGAGAAGACCGACGAGGAGTGGCGGGCTGAGCTGAGCCCGCAGGAGTACGACGTGCTGCGCAAGGCGGGCACGGAGCGGCCGTTCAGCAGCTCGTACGAGACCGACCCGACCCCCGGCGTGTACGCCTGCCGGGCGTGCGGCGCCGAGCTGTTCCGCAGCGACACCAAGTTCGACGCGCACTGCGGCTGGCCGGCCTTCTGGTCCCCGCTGGCGGGCGACCGCGTCGAGCTGATCGAGGACCGCTCGATGTTCTCGGTGCGCACCGAGGTGCGCTGCGCGCGCTGCGGCTCGCACCTGGGGCACGTCTTCGAGGGCGAGGGCTTCGGCACCCCCACCGACCAGCGCTACTGCATCAACGGCGTCAGCCTGACCCTGGAGCCGGACGCCGACAAGGCCTAGCGCCCCCGATAGCCTGAGGCCCATGGGGCTGTCGGCGAGGAACACCCGGGTGGTCGCGGTGGCGGTCGTCGTCGTGATCGGCGTCGCCGCCGCCGGCTTCCGCGTCTACCAGGACCGCGCCGCCGACCTCGTCAGCCCGGGCGCCGCCGGCACCAACCGGTTCGTCGCGTCGTCGCAGCCCGAGACCTCCTACGTGGTCGAGGGCCTCGACGTGTGCCTCGACCGCCCCGGTGACGTGACCATCACCGACGTGTCCTTCGTGACCAACCAGGGCGGCGCGCGCGTCACCGCGTGGGGGGTGCGACCGCAGCTGGCCACGCGCGGCGCCGACCCGTCCCAGCCCAGCACCCTCGGTCGCCGCGGGGGCTTCGAGCGACGCGACGTGACGCGCACCTGCGGCGCTCCGACGGACTCCTCCGAGCTCGCGCTCGAGGTGCGCAAGTCCGCGCCCGGCCTGGGCCGTGGCCTCGACCTGCGGATCACCTACGACACCGGCCTGTTCACCCGCGAGCTCGAGGTCGAGATGGACGTCGTGCTCTGCGGTCCCGAGACCGGGTCGACGTCGGTCAGCCGGGCCTGCGCCGACATCGAGAGCGCCGAGGCCGGCTGAGCCCAGTACCTGGACCCGTCAGGGCAGGGTGGCGAGCAGCTGCGGGACGCCGCGGAGGCGGCCGGTGTAGAAGGGGATCTCGTCGCGCACGTGCAGGCGCGCGCGGGTGGCGCGCAGGTCGCGCATGAGGTCGACGATGCGGTGCAGCTCGTCGGCCTCGAACGCCAGGATCCACTCATAGTCGCCGAGGGCGAACGACGAGACGGTGTTGGCGCGGACGTCGGGGTAGTCGCGGGCCGCCATGCCGTGCTCGCGGAGCATGTCGCGGCGCTCGTCGTCGGGCAGCAGGTACCACTCGTACGAGCGCACGAAGGGGTACACGCAGATGTAGGGGTGCGTCTGCTCCCCGGCCATGAACGCCGGGATGTGCGCCTTGTTGAACTCTGCCGGGCGGTGCAGCGCCATCTGCGACCACACGGGCGCGAGGTGCTGGCCGAGCTCGGTGCGGCGCAGGGCCTGGTAGGCGTCCTGCAGCTGGTCCGACGACGGCGCGTGCCACCAGACCATCAGGTCGGCGTCGGCACGCAGGCCGCTGACGTCGTAGAGCCCGCGGACGACGACGTCCTGCTCGGCCAGGGACGCGAACAGCTCCTCCACCTCGCCGACGGCCTTCGCGCGGTCGACGTCGCCGAACGGGACGGCCAGACGGAACACCGACCACATCGTGTAGCGGACGGTCTCGTTGACCTCCTTGGCGATCTTGCCGTGGTGCGGGACCTTGCCGGAGGTGTCAGTGCTCATGGGTCCATTGTGGCGCGGCCCCGGTGGTGGTGCGCCAGCGGTCCGCGACGCGTCCGGCCGCGGCACGAGCGCCCGCGACGACGGCCGGGATGCCGACGCCGTGGTAGGCCGCGCCGCACAGCTCCAGGCCCGGGACGCGGGCGACGGCGTCCTCGACGGTGGCGATCCGCTCGGCGTGGCCGACGGTGTACTGCGGCAGCGCGCCGCCCCACCGGTGCACGTGCGCGTCGACGAGGGGGCCGCGCAGACCGGCGGCCTCGGCGAGGTCGGCCATCGCCAGCTCGACGAGCTCGTGGTCGTCGCGCTGCAGCAGCGCCTCCTCCCCCGCGCGGCCCACCGAGGTGCGCAGGACGAACGGCCCGCCGTCGGCGGGCTCCAGCCAGCCCCACTTGCGCGACGAGAAGGTGGCCGCCTTGATCGAGCGCCCATCGACCGGCGGCACCAGGAAGCCCGAGCCGAGGGCGGGGTCGATCGTCGCGGGATCGACGGCCAGCGTCACGATCGCCATGCTCGCGTACTTCACCTCGCGCAGCGCGCGGGCGGCGACGGGTGCGACCTCGCCCACCAGCCGGGCGGTGGGGGCGCCGGGGACGGCGAGCACCACGGCGTCGACGTCGAGCACGACGGGGTGCGTGGTGGGTCCGTGGACGAGCCGCCAGCCGTCGGCGGTGCGGTGCAGCTCGCGGACCGTCGCGCCGAGCACCACGTCGGCCCCGGACGCGGCGGCGACGGCGTCGGGCAGGCGTCCGATGCCGCCTCGGATGCCCGCGAAGACCGGCGTGGTGGCCCCGCCCGCGGCCGAGCGGGTGCGCGCGAGGCTGCCCGCCGCGGCCGCGACCAGGCGCGTGCGGCCGTCGACCAGAGCCGCCACCTGCGGCGCGGCCGACGTCAGCGAGAGCCGGTGGGCGTGCCCCGCGTAGACGCCGCCGAGCAGGGGCTCGACGAGGCGGTCGACGACCTCCCGTCCGAGACGGGACGCCACGAAGTCGCCGACGCTGACGTCGCGCTCGGGCAGGGCACGAGGCACGTCGGCGCGCGTCCGCAGGACGCCCGACCTGGACAGGACGCCGCTCGCCGCGAGCGCCGCGCGGTCGGCCGGCACGCCCATCACGGTGGGCGGCATCGGGCGCAGCGCGCCACGCGTCCAGATGGCGGCGCCGACCTTGTTGGGGTGGACGACGTCGTCGGCCAGGCCCACGCGGCGGGCGAGGTCGGTGCCCTCGGGGCGCCGGGCCAGCATCGACTCGGCGCCGGTGTCGACCCGCACGCCGCCCACCTCGCGCGTGCCCAGCTTGCCACCGAGCTGCGGGGCCGCCTCGAGCAGCGTGATCTCGGCGTCGTGGAGGCGGTCGCGCAGCTCCAGCGCAGCGGTGACGCCGGCGATCCCGCCGCCGACCACCGCCACCCGGATCGGCATCAGACCGGGTAGGCGTGGACGAAGTCGACGAGGCGGGCCAGCTGGTCGGGGTCGGTGGCCGGCAGCACGCCGTGACCGAGGTTGAACACGTGCCCGGGTGCGGAGCGTCCGGCCTCGATCACCTCGGCGGCGCGCGCGGTCATCACGTCGGTGGGTGCGAAGACGAGCGTCGAGTCGAGGTTGCCCTGCAGCGCCTTGCCGCCGCCGACGCGCTTGGCGGCCTCGTCGAGCGGCACGCGCCAGTCGACGCCGACGACGTCCGCGCCGGCCTCGCCCATGGAGTGCAGCAGCTCGCCGGTGCCCACCCCGAAGTGGATGCGCGGCACGCCGAGGTCGGCGACGTCGGCCAGCACGCGCTCGGAGTAGGGGCGGACGTAGCGCTCGTAGTCGGCCAGCGACAGCGTGCCGGCCCACGAGTCGAACAGCTGGACGGCCGACGCCCCCGCCTCGACCTGCACGCGCAGGAACCGTGCCGAGATCCGCGCCAGGGACGACATCAGCGCGTCCCACGTCTCGGGGTCGCCGTACATCAGCGCCTTGGAGTGGCGGTGGTCCTTGGACGGCCCGCCCTCCACCAGGTACGACACGAGCGTGTACGGCGCGCCGGCGAAGCCGATGAGCGGCGTCGAGCCGAGCTCGCCCACCAGGCCCTGGACGGACTGCGTCACGTAGTCGACGTCGTCGGGCTCCAGGTCGCGGAGCTGCGAGACGCCGGCGAGGTCGCGGATCGGGTTCGCGACCACCGGACCGGTGCCCGGCACGATGTCGAGGTCGACGCCGATGGCCTTGAGCGGCACCACGATGTCGGAGTAGAAGACGGCCGCGTCGACGCCGTAGCGGCGCACCGGCTGCATGGTGATCTCGACGACCATGTCGGGGCGCCGGCACGACTCGAGCATCGGGACGCCCTCGCGCAGCGCGCGGTACTCGGGCAGCGAGCGGCCGGCCTGACGCATGAACCACACGGGCGTGTGGGGGACGGCCTCGCCGCGACAGGCGCGGAGGAAGGCCGACGAGCTGAGGTCGGGAAGGTCTGCCACCCCCCGATCCTCCCAGCCCCGACGGCGCGTCGCAGCCGCGGGGCGACGCCCCGTGCGCCTACGCTGCGAGCATGCCCGCCCGCAAGGAGCTGGACGGCCCCCCGGCCGAGTTCTCCCGCGCGGTGTCACAGCTGCGCGAGGCTCCCTTGAGACCAGAAGTCGTCTGCGAGCAGATGCCCGCACCCAGCCGCATCGCTCCGCACGCCTTCGCCATGAGCGGCGACGTCGTCGTGGCCGGCGAGGAGCTCGGCACCGGCCGCATCGTGCTGCTGCACGACCCCGCCGGCAACGACGCCTGGCGCGGCACGTTCCGCCTGGTCACCTTCGCCCGTGCCGACGTCGACCCCGAAATGGCCGCCGACCCCGTCCTGCCCGAGGTGGGCTGGAGCTGGCTCGTCGACGCGCTCGACTCGCGCGGCGCGGAGGCGGTCGCCCCCAGCGGGAGCGTCACCACCGTGCGCACCGAGGGCTTCGGCGGCATGTCCGCCGACGGCGGCTCGGCGCAGGTCGAGATCCGCGCGTCCTGGACGCCCGGCGGCGACGGCGACGTCGCGGCCCACGTCAGCGCCTGGGGCGACCTGCTGTGCACCGTCGCCGGACTGCCCCCGCTCGCCGCGGGCGTCGTGCCGATGCCCAACCGGCGGGGCGGGCTCGGTCCTCGCCGGTGACCGACGCCCCTGACGCCCCCGAGGCCGCGGGCGTCGACGCCACCGAGCCGGAGGAGACGCTGCCGCCGCTCCGGCTCCGCGACCCCCTGCCGCCGGTGGTCGACACCCCCGACGCGCTGGCCGAGGTCGTCCGCGCGGTCGCGGCCGGCACCGGACCGGTCGCGCTCGACGCCGAGCGCGCGTCGGGCTACCGCTACTCCGCCCGCGCCTACCTGGTGCAGCTGCGCCGCGAGGGCGCCGGCACGTTCCTCATCGACCCGATCCCGTTCGGCGACCTCAGCGCCCTCGACGACGCCATCGGCGACGCCGAGTGGCTGCTGCACGCCGCCAGCCAGGACCTCGTGTGCCTGGCCGAGCTGGGCCTGCGTCCGCGCGCGCTGTTCGACACCGAGCTCGCCGGACGCCTGCTCAACCTGCCCAAGGTGGGGCTCGCGTCGCTCGTCCACGACCTGCTCGGCCACACCCTGGCCAAGGAGCACTCCGCGGCCGACTGGTCCACGCGTCCGCTGCCCGAGCCGTGGCTGGAGTACGCCGCGCTCGACGTCGAGGTGCTCGTCGAGCTGCGCGACATCCTCGACGAGCGCCTGCGCGCCGCCGGCAAGCGCGAGTGGGCGGCCGAGGAGTTCGAGGCGCTGCTGTCGTTCGACGGACCCCGTCGCCGCGAGGAGCCGTGGCGCCGCACGTCGGGCATCCACAAGGCCCGCGGACGACGCGCGCTGGCGCTCGTCCGGTCGCTGTGGACCCGCCGCGACGAGATCGCCGAGCGTCGAGACACCACGCCCGGGCGCATCCTCCCCGACGCCGCGATCCTCGAGATCGCGTCCACCCAGCCGGCCGACCGTTCCGCGCTGCGCAGCCTCGGCGCCCTGCGCAACCGCGGGCCCCGCCGGTTCCTGGACGACTGGTGGGAGGCGGTCGAGGAGGGCATGGCCGTCCCCGAGAGCGACCTCCCGCGCACGTCCCAGCGTCTCGACGGCCCGCCGCCGCCGCGCCTGTGGGCCGACCGCAACCCCGAGGCCGCCGCCCGGCTCACCGGTGCCCGCGAGGTCGTCGCATCGCTGGCCGAGGAGCACGACCTGCCGCTCGAGAACGTCCTGCTGCCCGACGCCCTGCGCCGTCTCGCCTGGGAGCCGCCCGCCGAGCCCGACGCCGCCGCGATCGGCGCGTTCCTCACGGGCCTCGGCGCGCGTCCGTGGCAGGTGGGGCTGGTGGCCGAGAGGCTCGCCGCGGCCTTCGCCGACGCGCGTGCCGACGGCGACGCGTCCGCCGACGACTGACCTCGGACGAACGCGCGCGGACGTTGTCCGCGGGTCCTACGCTTTGCGCATGTCCGCACCCCGGCACCACCGCCCCGCGTTCCTCGGGGAGGACTTCTTCGACTCGCTGCCCGGCGACGACGACCCCGCGCTGCGCACCGCCGCGGGTGCGCGCGTCGCGACGCTGATCGTCCGCGGGGCGCGCACCGACGACGACCAGGGGCTGGTCGACCGGGTCGTCCGGCTCACCGACGAACACGGGCTCGACACCCTCGCCGACCTGTGGGCCGGCTCCCCCACCGACTCGCTGTCGGGCGTCCTGTGGCGCCTGTACGTGCTGCGCGCGTGGGTGCGGCGCGAGCCCGCCCGCGCATCACGCGAGTTCGACGCCGGGCGCCGCTTCGCCCCCGTCGACGAGGTCGTCGCAGGCGTCGTCGACCCACCCGGCCCCCAGGAGGTCGCGCACCTCGTCGACACCGTCGTGGCCGGCGTCGTCTCCGGCGACTTCGCCGACACCCTCGACCGAGCCTCGGCCTTCGCCCGCCTCGTCGGCGTCGGCCGCGCCCACCTCTCCGAGGACCCGCCCGCCTCCGTCGAGTCCGCCGCTCGCCTCGTCGCCACCGCCGACGTCCTCCGCGACGCCGCCCGCCTCGAGCGCGCCGGCTCCCTCACCTGACCCCGTCCCCCACCCCCCTGCCCCGTCCCCAACCGCCGAGTGGCGCAAATTCGGGGTCGACACGCGCGATCCGGCCCGGATCTGCGCCACTCGTGCCGGGTTTTGCGCCACTCGAGGGCTGGACGCGCCCGGGTGCGGACCCCGTCACGTCCGCGATCGCGGCGACGGACGGACCAGGCCGGGGTCGACGTCCGACCGACGCTCTCCTCCGCACCCTCCGCACCGCGATAGCACCCTCCGCGGTGCGACCGCCGAGTGGCGCAAAAGCCGAACCGAGTGGCGCAAGTTCGGGCTCCCGACCGCGTGTCGACCCCGAGTTTGCGCCGCTCGGCGGGTGGGGGGAGGCGGAGTCGGCGGGAGGGGAAGACGAAGTCAGCGGGCGGGGGAAGGGGGATTCCCGGTCGGTGGGTGGGATTGCTCACCGGGGTTCGGCTGGGGTGGAGGGCCGCGCTCGGATAGCCTGTTCTCGGCGTCGGGCTGCGGATGCCCCGGGTCCCAAAATTAGCCGCCACGAGCGGCCATGCGCCGTGAGGTGCACCCAGCCCGACGCCACCTATTCCTCGCCCGGACGGGCGTGCAGGCTCACCGCGTAGCCGCCACCGTCCCAGGGCTCCCGGGCCCAGCCGGCCCACCGCTCGGCGGGCACCAGGCCGGCGTCGGCGCACCACCGCGCGTACGCGTCGAGGCCGAACGGCGCCTCGTCGAGCGGCAGGTGGTCGGGGTCGAGGCCGAAGCCGGCGAGCAGCAGGCCGCCGGGGCGCAGCACCGACGCCATCTGCCGGACCGCCTGCGCCTCGGTGCCCGCCGCCAGCAGCGGGACCACGTTGCCCGCAGCCACCACCAGGTCGAACGGTCCGCCGAGGCCGAGGTCGGACAGGGAGGCGAGGTCGCCGTCCACCCACCGCACCGCGGACGAGAGCGTCCGCGCGAGGGCGACCATGTCGGGGGCGGCGTCGACGCCGACGACGTCGTGCCCGAGCGACGCCAGCCGGATCGCCACCCGCCCGTGGCCGCAGCCCGCGTCGAGCACCCGCCCCGGCGAGCCGAGCAGTGCGTGGCACAGCGCCGCCTCGCCGTGCACGTCCTGCCCCGACGCCTCCGCCTCGGCGAACCGCGAGGCGTACTCCCCTGCGTCGACGCGCACGCCGACGTCGTCCCAGCGCGTCATGCGTCCAGTGTGAGGCGGAGGTTGCGGTAGCTGCGCACGACCTCCATGCCGACGGCGAGGTACAGCCCGAGTGCGCCGGTGCGGCTGTCGGTGTTGAGCTCGGCCCGGACGGCGCCGCGCGCCCGCGTCGTCGCGAACGCGTCGGCGAGCAGCGCCTGCGCGATCCCGCGACGGCGGTGCGGCGCCGCCACCGCGAGCTGGTCGACCCAGCCGGTGTCGCCGGGCAGGCTGCTGACGCAGGCGGCGACCACACCGTCCGGGCCCTCGACGAGCCGCACCTGCCAGGGCTCGAAGTCCTCGCGCCCCACCGTCGTCGTGCGCCAGTCGTCGAACGACTTCGCACGCCGTCCGGGCCACTCGCCGAACGCGCCCTCGATCACGTCGTACGCGACGCGCTCGTCGGTCCCCGGCACGTAGTCGCGCAGCGCGTACCCGTCGGGCAGCTGCGCGTCCGGCAGCGACGCACCGGACGGCAGGCCCAGCACCCACGACTCGTACGACGGCTCGAACCCGTGCGCCTCAAGGAGTGCGATCGCCGCGGCGTTGCCGACGGCCAGGGTCTGCGCCACGGACGACTCCCCCAGCGACCGCGCCAGGTCGAGCGACCACCGCAGCGCCTCGGTGCCCAGACCCCGACCGCGCGCGGCGGGGTGCACGTAGTTCTCGAGCCGCCCGTGGTGCAGCTCGGCGCACGCCACCAGCCGCCCGTCGACCTCCCAGCCCCGCGCCTGCCGCGCCAGGTCGAACCCGTCGCGACGCCAGTCGGCGGCGACGTCCTCCTCCTCGATCAGCGACACCCCGTCGTCGTGCGCCTCGCTCGCCGCGACCACCGCGGTGACGGCCGCCGCGTCGTCGGAGGTCAGGGCGCGGCCGGTGCTGCGTTCGTCCGACATGTGGATGAGGATGGCAGCGACGAGAGGAGAAGTCGCGTGACTTCGCACGAGGTGGACGTCGTCGTCGTCGGGCTGGGGCCCGGCGGGGAGGACCTGGCGGCGCGGCTGGCCCGCGCCGGCCTGGACGTGGTGGGTGTGGAGCGCCGGCTGGTGGGCGGCGAGTGCCCGTACTGGGGCTGCATCCCCTCCAAGATGGTGATCCGCGCGGCCGACAGCATCGCCGAGACGCGACGCACACCCCGGATCGGCGGTGCTGTGACCGTCGAGCCCGACTTCGGGCTCGTGGCAACACGCATCCGCGACGAGGCCACCACGAACTGGGACGACACCGTCGCCGCCGACCGGCTCACCGACTCCGGCGCCACCCTCGTCCGCGGCGACGCCCGCCTCGACGGCCCGCGAACCGTGGTCGTCGGCGACGACCGTTACGTCGCCCGCAAGGGCGTCGTCCTCAACACCGGCACGCGACCCGCACGGCTGCCGATCGACGGGCTCGAGGGCACGCCCTACTGGACGAACCACGAGATCCTCGAGACGACGACGGCGCCCGCGTCGCTCGCGGTCATCGGCGGCGGCCCGATCGGCGCCGAGCTGGCGCAGGCGTTCTCCCGCTTCGGCACCACGGTGCACGTGATCGAGCACGGACCTCGCATCGTCGGGCCCGAGGAGCCCGAGGCGTCGGCGGTCCTCACCGAGGTCTTCGAGCGCGAGGGCATCACGATCCACACCGACGCCGAGACCCAGAGGGTCGAGCACTCCGAGGCAGACGGCTTCACGATCCACCTCGGCGACGGCACGATCCGGGTCGAGCAGCTGCTCGTCGCCGCCGGACGCACGTCCAACCTCGACGACCTCGGCCTGGAGACGGTCGGCGTCGAGGCGGGTGGCAAAAGCGTCCCGGTCGACGATCACATGCGCGTGGCCGACGGCCTCTGGGCGATCGGCGACGTCGCCGGCAAGGGCGCGTTCACCCACGTCTCGATGTACCAGTCGGCCATCGCGTACCGCGACATCGTCGGCGAGGACGGACCCCCGGCCGACTACCGCGCGCTCCCCCACGTCACGTTCACCGACCCCGAGATCGGCTCGGTCGGGATGACCGAGAAGTCCGCCCGTGACGCCGGCCTGCGCATCCGCGTCGGCGTCACCGACCTGTCGGCGAGCAGCCGCGGCTTCGTGCACGGCCCCGGCAACGACGGCGTCATCAAGGTCGTCGAGGACGCCGACCGCGGCGTGCTCGTCGGTGCCACCGCCGTCGGCCCGTCCGGCGGTGAGATCCTGGGCGCACTGGCGATCGCCGTGCGCGGCGAGGTGCCCGTGGCCACGCTGCAGCACAGCATCTGGGCCTACCCGACGTTCCACCGCGCGATCGAGTCGGCGCTGGCCGACCTGCACGACCCCGATGAGGAGCAGAGCGCATGAGCGAGATCAGCACCGAGCAGCTCGAGCAGCTGGGCAAGGCCTTCGACGCCGACCCGGCACGCCGCCTGCTGCAGAACGCGATCACCCGCAACGCCGTCACCGAGGTGGCGCTCGACCACCAGGTCGTCGTCGGCATCGACCACTCGGTGTCGCACCTGCTCGACGACTGGGCCGCCACCAACCAGAAGCAGAGCGGACGATGCTGGCTGTTCGCCGGCACCAACCTGCTCCGAGCCGGCACGCGCGACGAGCTCGACGTCAAGGACTTCGAGTTCTCGCAGTCGTGGCTGCTGTTCTGGGACAAGCTGGAGAAGGCGAACTTCTGGCTCGAGGCCATCCTCGCGACGGCCGACCGCGACGTCGACGACCGCACCGTCGCGCACCTGCTCTCCTCGCCGTCGGAGGACGGCGGGCAGTGGAACATGTTCGTCGCACTCGTCCGCAAGTACGGCCTGGTGCCCAAGGTCGCGATGCCCGAGACGAAGTCGTCCAGCAGCACCAAGCTGATGAACGAGGGCATCGCGCGCATCCTGCGCCAGGGTGCCAAGGACCTCCGCGCCCGTGCGTCCGCCGGTGACGACACCGAGCAGCTGCAGGAGCACAAGCGCGAGGTCGTCGCGACCGTCCACCGGCTCCTGTGCCTGCACCTCGGCACGCCCCCGACGTCGTTCTGGTGGCAGTGGACCGACAAGGACCGCGGCTTCCACCGCGAGGGCGACATGACGCCGCGTGCGTTCGCCGACCGGTACGTCGGGGTCCCGCTGGACGACTACGTCTGCCTGGTCGACGACCCGCGCCCCGGCAGCCCGCGTGGCCGCACGTTCACCGTCGAGCACCTCGGCAACGTGGTCGGCGAGCCGCCGGTGGTGTACCTCAACGTCGAGCCCGGAGTCATGAAGAAGCTCGCTGCCGACGCGATCGTGGGCGGCGAGCCCGTGTGGTTCGGCTGCGACACCGATCAGATGAGCAACGGCGACCTCGGCGTGTGGGACGCGCGCCTGTACGACTACGACGCCGTCTACGACACCCGGACCGACCTGACCAAGGCCGAGCGGCTGGCGTTCGGCGACTCGATGATGACGCACGCGATGCTCTTCACCGGCGTCGACCTCGTCGAGGGCCCGGGCGGCGAGCAGGTGCCGCGGCGCTGGCGCGTCGAGAACAGCTGGGGCACCGAGAAGGCCGACAAGGGCTTCTTCACGATGAACGACAACTGGTTCGCCGAGCACGTCTTCGAGATCGCGGTGCGCCGTGACGCCCTCCCGGCCGAGCTGCGCGACGCCCTCGGCACCGAGCCGCAGGTGCTCCCCGCCTGGGACCCGATGGGCGCCCTGGCCCGCTGACCCGGCCCGCCCGGCACGGTTCACCGCCGTGTCGGGTCGGGTTCACCGCCGCGTGCGGCGCGGTGGCGAGGGTGCAGGCATGAACGACCTCCCCCGTCGTACCTTCCTGCGCTCCTCGGTCGCCGTGGGCGGTGTCGCCGGCCTGATGGGCTCGGCCGCGCTGCTCAACCAGCCGTCCGTCGGCCTGCCCAACCAGGTGATCGGCGGACGTCCGTCACTCACCCACGGCGTCCAGTCGGGCGACGTCGGCACCACGACCGCCACGGTCTGGGCCCGCTCGGACCGGCCCGCCCGGCTGATGGTCGAGGTGGCCCGCGACGACCGCTTCCGCAACCCCGTGCGCCTGCGTGGCCCGCGGACGACCTTCGGCACCGACCTGACGGGCCGCATCGGTCTGCGCGGCCTGCCGCCCGGCCGCGACCTGTCCTACCGGATCTGGGCCGACGACCCCGACGGGGGACGTCCCGGCCGTCCCGTCGTCGGACGCCTGCGCACCGCGCCCGCCCGCAAGGACGACGTCCGCTTCCTGTGGTCGGGCGACATCGCCGGCCAGGGCTGGGGCATCGACCCCGCCTACGGCGGCTACCGGATCGCCGACGCGATGGCCGCGCGCGACGCCGACTTCTTCCTGTGCAGCGGCGACACCGTCTACGCCGACGGGCCCCTCACCGAGAAGGTCGCGCTGCCCGACGGCCGCACCTGGACCAACCTGGTGACGGTCGAGAAGTCCAAGGTGGCCGAGAGCCTGCACGAGTTCCGCGGGCAGTACAAGTACAACCTGATGGCCGACAACTGGCGCCGCTTCCTCGCCCAGACCCCGCAGGTCAACCAGTGGGACGACCACGAGGTCACCAACAACTGGTACCCCGGCGAGATCCTCGACGACGCCCGCTACACCGAGAAGAGCGTCGACGTCCTCGCGCGTCGCGCCAAGCAGGCCTTCCACGAGTACGTGCCGATCAACCCGCGTCAGTCCGACGCCGACGGCCGCATCTACCGCGTGATCCACCACGGCCCGTCGCTCGACGTGTTCGTGCTCGACATGCGTACCTACAAGGACCCCAACACCGCCAACGGCGAGACCCGCTCGGACGGCGGCGTCCTCGGGCGCAAGCAGACCCGCTGGCTCCTCGACGAGCTGCGCCGCTCCAAGGCGACCTGGAAGGTCATCGCCGCCGACCTGCCGCTGGGCCTGGTCGTCCCCGACGGCACTACCGCGCAGGAGGGGCTGGCCCAGGGCGACCCCGGCCTGCCGCTCGGACGCGAGCGCGACATCGCCGAGGTGCTCACCGGCCTCCAGCGCCTCGGCATCCGCAACCACGTGTGGTTGACCGCCGACGTCCACTACACCGCCGCCCACCACTACTCCCCCGACCGCGCGGCCTACCAGCGCTTCGACCCGTTCTGGGAGTTCGTCTCCGGCCCGCTCAACGCCGGCGCGTTCGGCCCCAACGCGCTCGACGGCACGTTCGGCCCGGAGGCGGTCTACGTCGAGGCGCCGCCGAAGGCCAACACCTCCCCGGCCGAGGGCTTCCAGTTCTTCGGCGAGGTGCAGATCGACGGGCGCACCGAGGAGCTCACCGTCCAGCTGCGCGGCATCGACGGCGGCGTCCGGCACCAGACCACCCTGACGCCCGCCCGGCGCTAGGGCTTGCCGACCTCCGGGGCGGGCCGCGGCCGTTACACTCGGCCGATGCCCACCCGCCACGAGACCCTCCGGGGCCGCCGCTGCAGCGCACTGCTGCTCGCGTCGGCGCTGGTGCTGCTCTCGTGGTTCGCCGGCGGCGCGGCACACGCGTCGGGCGCGTCGGCGGTGGCACCGACGGCGGTCTCCGCCTCGACGCACAGCGGCACGGGCGACGACGGGCACCAGCACGCCTCGTCGGTCGACCACGCCCCGCGCCACGCGAACCTCCACGTGCACCAGGTGGCACCGGACGTCGCGCCCGCGCCCGTCGTCCGGCTGGACGCCCCCCGCGAGGTCGGCGTCGTCGAGCAGGTCCAGGCCCGCGGGCCGCCGGTCGCCCCGGTCAGCACCACGAGCGCGAGCAGGGCACCACCGGCCTGAGCCGGTCCTCCCTGCCCTGACGTCACCCCTCGCGCTCGCGAGCCGCACCGGAAGCACCTGCCCTCATGGCCATGTTCAGATCCAAGACCGACGGCAAGGCCGACCCCACGGCCGGCCAGACCTCCTCCACCAAGCGCCCCGGGGGCTCGACCTCCCGCGGCAGGAAACCACCTCGTAGCGGCAGCCGCGCCCCGCTGTGGCGCGCGATCGCCACCCTCGCGGCCCTGGGCGTCGCCGCCGCCCTCGCCTTCACCGGCGCGCCGCGCCTCGGGCTCGACCTGAGCGGCGGCACCCAGATCGTCCTGGAGACCCAGGACACCGACCGGGTCCAGGCCGACGCCGAGGCCACCGACCGCGCGCTCACCATCCTGCGCGGACGCGTCGACGCCCTGGGCGTCGCGGAGCCCACGCTCGCCCGCTCCGGCGAGAACCGGATCATCGTCGAGCTCCCCGGCATCCAGGACCCCCGCGAGGCCGCCGAGGTGATCGGCAAGACCGCGCAGCTCACCTTCCACCAGGTGACCAACCAGGCCGCGACGCCCGAGGAGTACGAGGCGGCGCAGACCGCGGCCAACGAGGCCGCCACCGCCCAGGCCCGCGAGGACGCCGAGGCCGACGGCGACGACCCGGCCGAGGTCGAGCCCGTCACCGACGGCGCGCAGCCGACGGGCCAGCCGCTCGTCCTGCCCGACGAGTCCGGCGCGCCGGTGGCGCTGGCCGCCCAGGCGCTCGACGGCAACGGCGTCAGCGACGCGGCCGAGGGCCAGCCCGAGGGCGGCCTGCAGTGGGTCGTCAACGTCAGCTTCAACGGCACCGGCGCTCCCGCGTGGGGCGGCCTGGTCCAGGCCGCGTGCGCCGACCCGGCCAACGGGCAGCGCATCGCGATCGTGCTCGACAACGAGATCATCTCCTCGCCCGGCATCGTCCCGGCGCTCTGCCAGAGCGGCGGCGGCAGCAGCACGTCGATCACCGGCGACTTCACGCTGGAGTCCGCCAAGGACCTCGCCGTCCTGATCAAGGGCGGCTCGCTGCCCGTTCCGGTCGACGTCATCGAGCAGCGCACCGTCGGCCCCACGCTCGGTGCGGCCGCCATCGACGCCTCCATCGAGGCCGGCATCATCGGCATCGCCCTCACCGGCATCTTCATCGTGCTCGTCTACCGCTTCGTCGGCTTCCTCGCCACGATCGCCCTCGCGACGTACGCGTTGATCTCCTACGCCATCCTGATCTGGCTGGGGGCGACGCTGACCCTGCCCGGGCTCGCGGGCTTCGTGCTCGCCATCGGCCTGGCCATCGACGCCAACGTGCTCGTGTTCGAGCGCGCGCGGGAGGAGTACGCCCTGAGACGGGGTGACGGTCTCGCCTCCGCGCTCGACACCGGCTACAAGAAGGCCTGGAGCGCGATCCTCGACTCCAACATCACCACTCTGCTGGCCGCCGGGCTGCTGTTCTTCCTCGCGTCCGGCCCGGTGCGCGGCTTCGGCGTCACGCTGTCCATCGGCGTCATCGCCTCGATGCTGTCGGCGCTCGTCATCGCCCGCGTGCTCACCGAGAGCTACGCCCGACGCCGGTTCGCCGACGACAGGCCCGCCCTGAGCGGCATCGCGGGCAACGGACGGTTCCGCACCTGGCTCACCGAGAGCGGGCCGTACATCATGCGCCGCAGCGGGCTGTGGATCGGGATCACCGTCGCGGTCGCCGTGGTGTCGATCGGCGGGATCCTCGCGCGGGGCCTGAACCTCGGCGTCGAGTTCACCGGCGGCCGCATCCTGGAGTTCTCCACGGCCCAGGCCGCCGACCCCGAGACCGTGCGCACCGCCGTCGGCGACGCGGGCTTCCCGTCCGCGGTCGTCCAGGAGTCGTCGGGCGACGGCCAGAACGAGAACATCACCGTCCGCACCGACCAGATCACCAACGACGAGGCGGTCACGATCGAGGACGCCGTCGCGTCGTCCACCGGTGGCGAGGTCACCAAGGAGCGCGACGAGCTCATCGGCCCGAGCCTCGGCCAGGAGCTGCGCAACCAGGCCCTGATCGCGTTCGCGATCGCCGTCGCGGCGCAGATGATCTACCTGGCGTTCCGGTTCCGCTGGACCTTCGCCGCGGGCGCCGTGCTCTCGATGGCGTCGGTCGTGCTCACCGTCGTCGGCGTGTTCGCCTGGTGGGGCAAGCCGATCGACGGCGTGTTCCTGGCGGCGATCCTGTCGATCATCGGACTGGCGGTCAACGACACGATCGTCATCTTCGACCGCATCCGCGAGAAGCTCCGCGACAAGCTCGACAAGCCGCTGCGGCAGGAGGTGAACGACGCGATCCTGGCGACGATCCCCCGCACCATCAACACCGGTCTGGGCGCCATGTTCATCCTCGCGGCGCTCGCCTTCCTCGGTGGCGACTCGCTGACGGACTTCGCGATCGCGCTGCTGATCGGCCTGTCGGTCGGCATCCTGTCGACGATCTTCACCGCGTCGGCGATCGCCGTCGTTCTGCAGGAGCGGTTCCCGCAGAAGGAGAAGTCCGAGAAGAAGCAGGCCGACCCGTACGCGGACATCGTCCACGCGGGTCGCGAGAGCGGCACCTCCTAGCCGCTCCCGCGGCACCCGCAGCACCCCAGGCCCGCGTCCGGCACCCGCCGGGCGCGGGCCTGTCGGTGCGGTGGGCGAGACTGCGGGAGTGCGTGAAGAAGCCGAGAAGCACCTGCAAGAGCTCGTCGGGTCACCCGACGCGCGCCTCCGCGACGACCAGTGGACCGCGATCGAGGCCCTCGTCGCCGACCACCGCCGCACCCTGGTGGTGCAGCGCACCGGGTGGGGCAAGTCGGCGGTCTACTTCGTCGCCACCGCCCTGCTGCGTGCGCGCGGCGCCGGTGCGACGGTGATCGTGTCGCCGCTGCTCGCGCTGATGCGCAACCAGGTGGCCGCCGCCGAGCGGGCCGGCATCAACGCCGTGACGATCAACTCCACCAACCCCGAGGCGTGGCGCGAGACGTACGAGGACGTCAAGGCCGGACGCATCGACGTCCTGCTCGTCTCCCCCGAGCGGCTGAACAACCCCGAGTTCCGCGACCAGGTGCTGCCCGACCTCGCCGCGTCGGCGGGCCTGCTGGTGGTCGACGAGGCGCACTGCATCTCCGACTGGGGCCACGACTTCCGTCCCGACTACCGCCGCATCCGCAACCTCCTGGCCGAGCTGCCCGAGGGCATCCCGGTGCTGGCCACCACCGCCACCGCCAACGAGCGCGTCACCACCGACGTCGCCGAGCAGCTGTCGCGCCGCGGCGACGCCACCCTCGAGGACGTCCTCGTGCTGCGCGGGTCGCTCGACCGCACGTCCCTGCGCCTCGGCGTCGTCGAGCTCGACGACCAGCAGCACCGGCTGGCCTGGCTGGCCGACCACCTGCACCAGCTGCCCGGCTCGGGCATCGTCTACTGCCTGACGGTCGCCGCCACCGCCGACGTCGCCGAGTTCCTGCGCAGCCGCGGGCACGAGGTGCGCTCCTACTCCGGCCAGACCGAGCAGGCCGAGCGCCTCGCCGCCGAGGACGACCTGCTGAACAACCGCGTCAAGGCCCTGGTGGCCACGTCCGCGCTCGGCATGGGCTTCGACAAGCCCGACCTCGGCTTCGTGGTGCACCTCGGCGCGCCGCCCAGCCCGATCGCGTACTACCAGCAGGTCGGACGTGCGGGTCGCGCCGTCGACGACGCCACCGTGGTGCTGCTGCCCGGCCGCGAGGACAAGGCGGTCTGGGACTACTTCGGCTCGCTGTCGTTCCCGCCGTCCGACGTGGTGCGCGAGACGCTCGCCGCGCTCGAGGGCGCCGAGGGCGCGGTGTCGACCGCCCTGCTCGAGACCCAGGTGCCGCTGCGGCGTACCCGGTTGGAGGCGATGCTCAAGGTCCTCGACGTCGACGGCGCCGTCAAGCGCGTGCGGGGCGGGTGGACCTCCACCGGCGAGCCGTGGGAGTACGACCGCGAGCGCTACGACCGCGTGGCCGAGGCCCGCCACCGCGAGCAGGACACGATGCTCGAGTACGTCCGCACGACGGACTGCCGGCTGGCCTTCCTGCGCCGCTGCCTCGACGACCCCGAGCTCGAGGACGGCGCCCGCTGCGGTCGCTGCGACAACTGCGGCGGGCTCGAGCTCACCGCCGACGTCGACACCTCGGCCAGCGACGGCGCCCGCGACTGGCTCGAGCGCCCCGGCGTGGTCGTCGACCCGCGCCGCATGTGGCCCACCGGGCTCCCCGACCGCGGCGTCGACCTCAAGGGCAAGATCCCGGCGGACGCGCAGGCCGCTCCCGGCCGCGCCGTCGCCCGGCTCACCGACCTCGGCTGGGGCTCGGCGCTGCGCGACCTGTTCGCCAGCGGCGCCCCCGACGGCGAGGTCCCCATCCCGCTGCGCCACGCCGCGGCCGAGGTGCTCGGCGCCTGGGAGTGGCCCGACGGCCCGCCCGAGGTGGTGGTCGGCACCCAGTCCGCGTCGCACCCGGTGCTCACCCACCACCTCGCCGAGGGGCTGGCCCGCTTCCTCAAGGTGCCGTTCGGCGGCGGGCTGGCGCTCGTGGGCGACCCGTCCACCGGCCGCGGGGCGATGAACTCCGCCCAGCGCGTCATCGCCGTCCACGGGCGCCACGAGGTGCCCGCCTCGGTCGCCGAGGCCGTCGCCGGACGTCGGGTCCTGCTCGTCGACGACCGCGTCGTCACCGGGTGGACGCTGGCCCTGCACGCACGGCTGCTCCTGCAGGCCGGCGCCGCGCAGGTGCTGCCCTTCGTGCTCGCCACCGACACCTGAGCACCCACCGCGGCGGGTGCCGGCGTCAGCGCAGGATGGGCGGGTGGACGACCTTGGCGTCGCCCAGCTCGAAGATCTTGGCCGGGCGTCCCGGGCCGCCGGAGTTGGTGCGGTCGGTCGCGCGGATGAAGCCGTCGGCGCCGGTCACCTTGCGGTGGAAGTTGGCGGGGTCGAGCTTGCGGCCCCAGACGATCTCGTACACGCGTCGCAGCTCGGCGATCGTGAAGTAGCGGCTGCAGAAGGCCGCCGCCAGGGGCGAGTACTCCAGCTTCGAGCGCGCGCGCTCCACGGCCTCGTCGAGGATGACGTGGTGGTCGAAGGCGAGCTCGGCGCTGTCGAGGTCCTCGACGGCCAGCCACTCCGCCGACGACTGCGTGACGCCGGCGCGCGGCTCGGGCAGGTCGGGCAGCACGGCGAGGTAGGTCACCGACACCGTGCGGGCACGGGGGTCGCGCCTGGGCGCGCCGTAGGCAGCGACCTGCTCGAGGTGCACCAGGTCGATGTCGACCGCGGTCTCCTCGCGCAACACGCGCCCGGCGGCCTGGTCGAGGTCCTCGTCGGCACCGACCGAGCCGCCCGGCAGGGCGAGGTAGCCGCGGTAGGGCTCCTCGCTGCGGCGGATCAGCAGCGCGCGCAGCCGTGAGTCACGAAGCGTCAGGACCACGATGTCGACGCTGACATGGACCTCCGACGCGCTCATGGCAGGACTCTACGGTGAGAGGCACCCGTGCCCGCCCGAGGGCGCGGCGACACGCTCGGCGCGCCGGTCAGAACGTCCTGGCCGAGGCCCGCGACAGCGAGAACCCGTGCCCCGTCGAGCGGTTGACGCACGTCACACCCGTGGTCGCGCTGGTGCAGCCGTAGTCGCCCACGAGCGTGGAGTTGCCGTACTTGAGGATCGTGTCGGACCCCATCACGGTGTCGCCGACGCAGGCGAACCCGGCCCCGTCGGCCCCGACCTCGAGGCTGTTGCCCCACGCGAGACCGCACGACTCGGGCTCGGCGGGAGGCTCGAACGAGCGCTCCCGGATGTCGCACCGTGCACCCTGCGACCCGATGTAGCAGCCGATGTTGCCGGTCGGGGTGGTGAAGGAGGCGATGGCGCCGACGATGTCGGGCAGGTCCACCGTCGGCGGGCTGGTCGGGGCACCGGTGGGCGTCGGCGACGGGGCCGGCGGCGTGGTCTGGCTCGAACCGCCGGTCGTGGGCCCGGGCTCGGGCTCGGCGCGCACGACGTCGCGCGCTCGTCCGCACCCGGCGAGGACGAGCGTCAGCAGCAGCACCGCGAGGACGACGGGACGCGCCCTAGTCATGGTCCT
Source organism: Solicola agrisoli (assembly GCF_049059935.1). NCBI lineage: Bacteria > Bacillati > Actinomycetota > Actinomycetes > Propionibacteriales > Nocardioidaceae > Solicola > Solicola agrisoli. Next base: position 63,898 of record NZ_JBMGQR010000015.1, read on the forward strand.
CTGCGGGCACGCACAGCACGGGACGGTCCGTCAGGTGGAGCAGCTTGTGCGGCACCGAGCCCAGCATCGCGCCGCGGATCGGGCTCTCGCCCCAGGTGCCCACGACGATCATCCGGGCGTCGTGCTGGTCGGCGGCGTCGATCAGGGCCTGGACGGGCTTGGCGTCGACGAGCTCCACCACGGTCTCGACCCCGGCCTTCTCGGCATCGACGACCGCGTGGTCGACGGCGCGGCGGCCGATCTCGGTGAGCGCGGCCTGGTGGGAGTCGAACTCCTCCCCCGTGTACCCGGGCGGGTTGACGCCGTAGACCAGGACGAGCGGCTCGGCGAACGTCCGCGCGAGGTCGATGGCCGTGACGAGGGCGCGCGAGGCGCCGGGCGACTCGTCGTAGCCCAGGACGATCGACATCAGCGGCTCCCCTCGTCGTCGGCGCGGCCCGGGACGAGCAGCGCCGGGTCGACAGTACCGGCCCGCTCCTGCCAGAACCGCTTGTCCTGGGTGCGCCAGACGAACATCACCACGACGCCGACCAGCATGATGCCGATGCCGATGACGAGCGGCGGGCCGAGACCGAACCACGCGGCGCCGGTGTAGGAGTTGTCCGGGTCGGACAGGTCGATGACGGACTTGACGAGCAGCCAGATGAGCAGGGCCGAGCCGATGAGCGGGCCGACGCCGATCAGGAAGAAGTTCGTGGCGCTCTTCAGCAGCTGGTGGCGGTAGTAGACCGCGCACGCGATGCCGGTGAGCGCGTAGTAGAACGCGATGAGCAGGGCCAGCGCGCTGAGCGAGTCGAACAGCGCGTTCTCGCTGACGATGCTGACGAAGACGTACCAGACGATCGCGATGCCGGCGACCCACCAGGTGCTGACGTCGGGGGTGCGGAACCGGGGCGAGATGTGCGCGAAGGTGGACGGGAGCGCCGCGCGTCGGGCCATCGACAGGCCGGTGCGCGAGGCGGGGATGATCGTCGTCTGCGTGGACGCGACGGCCGACGTGGCCACCGCGACGAGGAGCAGCCACGACCAGCCACCGAGGACCTGGTCGCCCAGGAGCGCGAAGATGCTCTCCTCCTCGTCCTGGTTGGCCGCCAGGAAGCCGGTGCCGGCGTAGGCCACGACGGCGTAGGCGACGCCCACGTAGGTGACCAGCAGGACGATGGTCGAGACGATGCCGGCGCGACCCGGTGCGCTCGCGGAGTCCTCGGTCTCCTCGGTGAGGTTCACCGCCGACTCCCAGCCCCAGTACGCGAAGACGCCCAGCAGCAGGCCCGACGACAGCGCACCGCCGCCCGAGGCGAACGGGTTGAGCCACGACAGCGACGGGTCGATCGAGTCCAGCGAGCTGGTGTCGGCGTAGACGCGGTAGAGCGCGACCACGGCGAACACCAGCAGGGTGACGACCTGCGCGATGATCAGGACGTTCTGGAACTTGGCCGACACCTCGGTGCCGATGACGCACAGCGCGGTCATGGCGAGGATGAGGACGACGGCGAGCGACATCCGGATGGGCATCGAGTCGGCCGCGGAGTCCAGGCCGACCGCGAGCAGCCCGAAGCGCACGCCGACGTCGGCGAGCGAGCCGACCACCAGCACGCCGGTCATCGAGATCGCCCAGCCGCCGAACCAGCCGAACCACGGGCCCATCGCCCGGGTGACCCAGGAGAACGTGGTGCCGCAGTCCTGGTCGACCTTGTTCAGGTAGTAGAACGCCGACGCGATCATGAGCATGGGGACGAACGACGCGATCAGCACGCCCGGTGCGTGGACGCCCACCAGGGCGACCACGGCGCCGATGATCGCGGCCAGCGAGTAGGCGGGCGACGTCGAGGCCAGCCCGATCACGACGGCGTCGACGAATCCGATCGCGCCCTTCTTGAGACCGGCGTCCTGCTCCGTCTGCGACACGGGGTGCTCCTCTCGGCCCTCCCCGTGCGGGGTGGGAGGGCACCATCGAACACGTCGGCGGGGGCCGTGTCCATCACCACGCCCCCGCGCGTGCGAGACGTCCCGTTTTGTCACCTGCACGACACACGCCGTGTCGGCGTCGGACTCAGATGCGGACGACCCGCGCCGACCCGATGGCCCGGAACCGGTCGGGGTGACAGGTGAGCACCAGGACCTGCGCGCGACGGCCGACGTCGTTGACGACGGCGCAGACCGCGTCGAGCCGGGACGGGTCGGCGAAGCCGAGGGCGTCGTCGAGGACGACGGGCGCGCCGCCGTCGTCGCTGACCAGACCGGCGCAGGCGAGCCGTCCGAGCACCGAGAGCTGCTCGCGCGCGCCGCCCGAGAGCGACTCGAAGGGCACGGTGGTGCCGCCGAGGGTGCGGGCCGAGATGGCGAGGTCGGGAGTGACCTCGACCCCGAAGCCCGGGCCGAAGACCACGGCGCCGAGACGCTCGATCGCCTCGGTGAACGGGCGGACGTACCGCTCCTGGGAGCGCCGACGGTGCGCGAGGAGCGTGGTGTGCAGCAGCAGCGCGGCCTCGGCCCGCGCCCGGGTGCGGGCGAGGGCGTCGTCGGCGTGCTGGAGCTCGGCGGCCGCGGCGTCGAGGGCGTCCTGGAGCCCGCGGTCGGCGACCTCGTCGAGCAGGGCGCGCAGGCCGGTGAGCGCGTCCTCGACCTCGCGACGGTCGTCGGCGAGCCGGGCGACGCGGGCGTCGGCGTTGCGCTGCAGCACCTCGAGCGTGCCGGGGTCGTGCTGCTCGAGCGCGGCGGCCGACTCGGCCAGACGGTCCTCGTGGTCGGCCACCTCGTCGTGGGCCGACGCGAGCCGGGCCGCGACGTCGTCGTCGCTGCAGACCCCGCGATGGCGGTCGAGCGCCCGCTGGGCCCGCACCTGCTCGGCCACGGCGCTGTCGTGCTGCTGACGCAGGCGCACCGTCTCGTGGGCCCGCTTCTGGGCGGCTGCCTGGGCGGAGTCGGCCTCCGCGGCGGCCGACTCGGCGGCGGACCGGGCGACGTCGAGCGCGTCGGCCAGCCGGTCGGCCTCGGCCTGGGCCTCGGCGAGCGCGGGGAGCGCCGTGCCGCCGAAGCGCTCGCGGAGGTCGTCGGCGCGCGCCTCGGTCGAGGCGCAGGCCGCCACGAGGTCGTCGCGGGTGTCGCCGGCGAGGGCGTCGACGAGCCGGCGCTCGGCGTCGTCGAGGGCGGACACGCGCAGCCGGTGGGCGTCGCGCTGCTCGCGGGCGGCGTCGAGGTCGTCGACGGCGTGCTCGACGAGCAGCAGGTCGAGCTCGCGGCGGCGCTGCTCGACCAGGGCGCCGAGGTCGCGCGCCCCACCGCCCGGCGAGACCGTGACGCGCACGGTGCCGGGCACCTCGACCACGGTGTCGGCGGTGACGGGGACGTCGGCGGCGTCGCGCACGCCGTCACCGTCGACGGTGACGGCCCGCTCGCCGAGCACCTCGACCCGGACCCGTGCCACCGCGAGGTCACGGCCCTGCTCGGCGAGGCGCAGCTCGGTGGTGGCTTCGGCGATGGCCTCGACGGCGCCCTCGTCGAACGGGCGCGAGTGAAGGGCGCGGCGTGCGGCGTCGGTGTCGTCCTGGGCGGAGTCGACGGCGGCTCGCCGCTCGAGCAGGGCGGCGAGGTCGTGCTCGCAGCGGACGAGGTCGACGACGCCGAGCGCGCGACGGTGCGCGACCTCGGTGTCGCGGCGGACGGTGTCGGCCTCGAGCGCGGCGCGGGACGTGGCGGCGACGGGGTCGTGGTGCTCGTCGACCAGGGCCTGCAGGCGGGTGGTGCTGCGGACGGCGGTGGCCAGCGCGTTCTCGCGCTCGTCGACCTCGGCGGCCAGGCGGGACCGCTCCTCGTCGACCCGCTCGGCGTCGGCGAGGACGAGACGGGCCTTGTCGAGGCCCGCCTGGGCGGACTCGACGTCGAGGGTGAGCCGGTCGACCTCGGCCGCGCGGGTGCGCAGGGAGGCTCGCTCCACCTCGAGCTGCTCCTCGGCCTGCTCGATCCCGGCCAGCTCGCGCTGCCGCGAGGCGTGCCGGGTGACCTGGACGTCGACGGCGTCGAGCTCGGCGGTCAGCACGTCGACGCGCTCGCGGGCCTCCCGCTCGGCGACCACCGCGGCCTCCAGCTCGCCGGTGGGACGCTGGGCGCGCGGCGTGTAGAAGCGCTGCAGCTCGGACTCCACCGCACCGAGGAGGTCGGCGTGGCCCTCGGCGGCGTCGTCGTCGCCGGCCAGCGCGCCGAGCGCGGTGCGCAGCGGCTCGACCCGGGCCAGGGCGGGCTGGTCGAGCGCCTCGCCTTGGACGAGCTGCAGCGCGTCCCAGAGCTGCCGGTCGAGCGTGGCGGTGAGGATGGCGTCGAAGCGGTCGTGCGCCTCGCGCCCGGCCAGCTGCTCAGGACGCGGGCGGAGCACCCGCAGCTCGGTGCGCGGCGACTTGAGGAAACGCTTGGACAGCACCAGGCGGTAGGGCCCGGTCTCGAGCTCGACCTCGACCTCGGGCCCGACGTCGAGACCGACGGGCTTGACCGCCTTGACGGGGGTGGCCCTGCTGCTGTCGGGGTAGTCGCGGACGAGGCGGAGGGCCTCGGGGATGGACGACTTGCCGGCCTCGTTGGGGCCCTGGACGACGGTGACGCCGACGGGGTCGAGCTCGACCTCGAGGTCGTCGATGCCGCGGTAGTGGGTGAGCCGGACGCGCAGGATCCTCACCGGGCGGCCCCGACGAGACGGTGGAGCAGGCCGAGCGCGTCCTGGGCGGCGCGGGCGTCGTCGCCCGTGGCGGCGGCCTGGTCGCGCAGCTCGTCGACGGCCTCGGCGGCGAATCCGGTGAGCGCGAGGTCGGCGAAGTCGTGGTCGTCGGGCACCACGGCGAGGTCGGTGTGCCGGTGCCAGAGGTCGAGCCGCGCGTAGGCGTGCGCGAGGTCGTCCAGGCCGGCGTCGAGGGCGATCTTGTCGCGCAGCGCCAGCGTGCCCGACAGCCTCAGCCAGGTGGCGGTGCGCTCCTTGCCGCGTCGTGCGCCGAGCTCGGTGAGCAGCGCCGCGACGTCGAGGGTGGAGTCGAGGCGGTGCTCGGGGGCCTCGAAGACCCACCGGCCGACGCGGACCGTCTCGACCTCGAGGTGGCTCGGGCCGACGTCGACGAGCAGGACGTTGCCGGGGTCGGTCTCGCGGCGGGCCGTGACCTCGGGCGTGCCGGGGTACCAGACGCGCGGCTCGACCTGCGTGGTGCTGTGCCGGTCGCCGAGGACGGCCACGTGGACGCGTCCGTCGTCGAGCGCGGCGGTGAGGTCGTCGAGGACGACCGAGGTGGGACGTGAGGAGTCGGGGTCGAGGACGTCGACCTGGCCGTGACCGACGAGCACGCGGACGACGCCGTCGGGTGCCGGCTCCAGGGGGGCCAGCGCCTGGGCGACGAGGTCGCCCAGCGGCCGCTTGCCGAACCACGGGGCCGCGACGATCTCGACACCGTCTGCGACGCGGTGCACGCCCGGGGCGTCGAGGACGTGCACGTGGTCGGGACGGTGGCGGGCGAACAGGCCCGACGTGTAGAGCGACGACGCGTCGAGGGGGTCGTGGTTGCCCGGGAGCAGGTAGACCGGCACCTCGACGTCGGCCAGCGCCTCGAACGCCCGGACGACGACGCGGCGGTCGAGCTGGTTGGACTCGAAGACGTCGCCGCCGACGACCACGAAGGCGGCGTCGCGCTCGGCCGCGACCTCCCCGATGCGCCGCACCGCGTCGAGGCGCGCCTGCCCGTAGCGCGCCTGCGCCTCGGGCTGGAGGAAGCGGGCGGCCATCCCGAGCTGCCAGTCGGCAGTGGCGACGAACCTGACCATGCACCCACGCTAACCAGGCCCGCCGACAGGACCGGTCCGCCACGCCCCCACGGGGCCGGGCAGGTTGCGTCTCCGGCCCAGAGGCCGGGTGGCCGGGTCGGTGCGGGCTGAGCACTGGAGTACCCGCTCCGTCTCGGTCTGCGAGACGCGAGCCGTCCCCCGGGTCGCGAACCATGGCAAACAGTCACTGACCGTGGCACATTCACCGCGGTCTGCGCCTGTTTGCCACGGTTCGCGGCGCCCTGGTCTCGTGCCGTCTTGCAGGACGAGATGGAGACCGACGCGGGCCGCACACGACTGCGACGGGCACGCGCCGCGTCGCTCGCTGCGCCCTTCGACCGGCCACTGACGGAGGGCGGTCCTGGGGCCACCCCAACCACGCTCCCGCGTAGGCCACCCGACCCGTCGGACCGTTGTGGGGCGTCTCACCCGTCAGACGGCTCACCTCTCAGGGAGTGGTCAGTCTCGGGCGGTACCGTCGAGATCTCCACACACCCACCCACGATCGGCCCGCTCGCGTGCCGGTCGTGACGCCACGTCCGAAGGGCGGTCCATGAGCACCACCGAACCGCGCGAGGTCGAGCCGGAGCAGAAGAAGCTCCTGGGCGACCTCTCCCTCCCCCAGGTGATCGGCAGCGCCCTCGCGGCCATCACCGCCACCGTCGCGGCGTCGACGCTCGGCGTCGCCGGCACCGTGATCGGGGCCGGCCTCGCCAGCATCTTCGCCACCGTCGGCGGCACGATCTACACCTCGTCGCTGAAGAAGACCAAGGACGTCGTCGTGCGCGGCACCCAGGTCGTGCGCGACGGCGCGCCGATCACCGTCCGCACCATGACCGTCAAGGCCGACGAGCCCGCGCCCGCCGCGGCTCCCCCGCCGCAGGCCCCGGCCGAGCTCGACCACACGACGTCGCTGCGCGCGCTCGCCGAGACCACGGCCAAGGTCAAGGCCGACGTCGACCTCGACGACCCCGACCGCACGGCGCACCTCGACCACCGCACCGAGTGGACGAGCACGATGCGCCCGGTCGACCCCACCACCGCCGTGCCGCACCCGGTGCCCGAGCCCTCCGAGGTCGTCGCCGAGGCCACCCCCGACGCCGCGCCCGCCGCGGTGCTCGTCACCGAGCGCGAGGGGGCCCTCGCGGTGCTCAGGCGCCGCTGGAAGCCGCTCGCGCTCGTGGCCGTCGTGCTCGCGGTGGTCAGCCTGGGCGCCGTGAGCGCCATCGAGGGCGTCGTCGGCCACCCGCTGTCGAACTCCTCGGGCAGCGGCACCTCGGTCGGCAAGGCGTTCGGCGGCGGTGGCTCGTCGTCGAGCGACGACCAGCCGTCCGACGACGCCACCACCGAGCCCACCGAGTCCGACAGCACCCCCACCCCGTCGGACGACGAGACCACCGAGCCCGAGGCCACCGAGCCCACGGCCACCCCGTCCCCCTCCGCGACCCCGACGCCCACCACGCGTCCGAGCGCCACCGCCACGCCCGCGCCCACGGCCTCGGCCACGCCGCAGGAGTGACGGAAGCCGCACCGTGGAGGTCCTGACCGAGGTCTGGGCCCGGGTCACCACCCGGCAGCCGACCCCCGACGCCGGCGTCGTGGTCGTCGCCGCCCTCGTGGCGGTGGCCCTGGTGGTGCCCCGGCCGGCCTGGGCCTGGACGCGGCACCTCGTCACGATCGCCCACGAGGGGTCGCACGGCGCCGCCGCGGTGCTCACCGGACGTCGTCTCGGCGGCATCCGTCTGCACCGCGACACCTCCGGCCTGACCCTGTCGCGGGGACGGCCCCGCGGGCCGGGCATGGTCCTCACCGCCGGCGCCGGCTACGTCGGCCCCGCCCTGATCGGTCTCGCCGCGGCGTTCGCGCTCGCGTCCGGGTGGGCCGTGGCGGTGCTCTGGGCGCTCCTGCTGCTGCTCGTGCTGCTCCTGCTGCAGGTCCGCAACCTGTTCGGGGTGGTCTCGGTGCTGGCCACGGGCGCGGTCGTCCTCGGCGTCTCCTGGTGGGGCACCGGCACGCTGCAGTCGACCTTCGCCTACGTCGTGGTGTGGTTCCTGCTCGTGGCCACCCCGCGTCCCGTCGTCGAGCTGGCCGCGCAGCGCCGGCGCCAGGCCACACCGGGCTCGGACGCCGACCAGCTCGCCGCCCTCACGCACGTGCCCGGGGCCGTGTGGACGGCGTTCTTCCTCCTCGTGACGCTCGGCGCGCTGGTGCTGGGAGGCGGCGCCCTCCTCGGGCGGGGCCTGCTTGGATGACGGGGTGTCCCCGTTCACCGTCGACCACGTGCTCGACGGCACGCGCGGGCGCACCGGCACGCTGACCACCCCGCACGGGACGGTCGCGACGCCCGCGTTCGTGCCCGTCGGCACCGCGGCCACCGTCAAGGCCCTGGTGCCCGAGCAGGTCGAGGCGCTGGGCGCGCAGACGGTGCTCGCCAACGCGTACCACCTGTACCTGCGGCCGGGCGCCGACGTCGTGGAGGAGGCCGGCGGGCTCGGCGCCTTCATGGGCTGGCGCGGGCCCACCTTCACCGACTCCGGCGGCTTCCAGGTGATGAGCCTGGGTGCCGGGTTCCGCAAGGTGCTGTCGATGGACGCCGGCTCGGTGGCCGCGGCCGACGTCGTCGCGGCCGAGAAGGAGCGCCTCGCGCACGTCGACGACGACGGCGTCACCTTCACCTCGCACCTCGACGGCGGCAGCCACCGCTTCACGCCCGAGGTGTCGATGCGGATCCAGCACCAGCTGGGCGCCGACGTGATCTTCTGCTTCGACGAGCTGACGACGCTCGTCGACCCCTACCCGTACCAGGAGCAGGCTGTCGCGCGGACGCAGGCGTGGGCCGCGCGCTGCCTCGACGAGCACCGCCGGCTCACCGCCGCGCACCCCGACCGTCCGCGCCAGGCGCTGTTCGGCGTCGTCCAGGGGGCTCAGCACGAGGACCTGCGACGGCGCGCCGCCCGCGACCTCGTCGCCCTGGAGCGAGACGGGCAGGGGTTCGACGGATTCGGCGTCGGTGGCGCGATCGAGAAGGACCGGCTCGGCGAGATCGTCGGCTGGGTCACCGACGAGCTGCCCGACGACCGTCCGCGCCACCTGCTCGGCATCGGCGAGCCCGACGACCTGTTCGCCGCCGTCGAGGCGGGCGCCGACACGTTCGACTGCGTGGGCCCGTCGCGCACCGCCCGGCGCAGCCGCGTCTACACCGCCGACGGCCGCGAGAACCTGCTCGTCGCGGCCAACCGTCGCGCGTTCCGTCCGCTCGAGGACGACTGCGACTGCTACACCTGTGGCACCTTCACCCGCGCGTACCTGCACCACCTGTTCAAGGCCCGGGAGCACCTGGCCGCCACGCTCACCACGATCCACAACGAGCGGTTCGTGGTGCGGCTCGTCGACCGCATCCGCACCTCGATCGCCGACGGCACCTACCGCGACCTGCGCGACGAGACCCTGGCCCGCTACTACGCGTAGCTGGGCTCGCGGCGCTTGACGAACGCGATCACCCGGTAGGTCACCGGGAGCAGCACGATCTCGACGGCGACCTTGTACAGGTAGCCGACCACGGCGTAGGTGACGAAGTCGCCCACCGTCGAGATGCCGATGACGCCCGCCGCGATCGCGCAGAAGATCAGCGTGTCGGCGGCCTCGCCCACCCCCGTCGAGCCGATCAGGCGGGCCCACAGGTGCGGCTCGCCCGTGCGGGCCTTGACGCGCACCAGCACCCACGAGTTCACCAGCTGACCGACGAGGTAGCCCAGCAGGCTGGCCAGCACGATCTGCGGCACGAAGCCGAGCACCGAGGTGAAGGCCTCCTGGTTCTCGTAGAACGACGCGGGCGGCGCGGCGTCGACCACCAGGAACGTCAGCGCGGCCAGCGCCGCCATGGCGAACCCGACGACGATCGCGCGACGCGCCGCCCGGAAGCCGTAGACCTCGGAGATGACGTCGCCGAGCACGTAGGCGAGCGGGAACAGGAAGGCGCCGCCGTCGGTGATCACCGGGCCGAATTCGATGCCCTTGGTGGCGGCGATGTTGGAGACCACGAGCACGACGCAGAACAGCGCGAGCAGCACGTCGTAGCTGCTCGATCCGCGCGAGGCGAAGCGGGGAGTCGTCACGCCTGGCATCCAACCAGGGTGCGACCGGTGCGTCCCCAGGACCCTGGGACACTGGGAGGGTGACCGACGCCCCCTCCGTGACGCCGCCCGCGAGCACCGACCTGCTGGTCGTGGGGGCCGGGCCCGCCGGTGCCGCCGCGGCCGCGTGGGCCGCGCGCCACGGCATCGACGTGGTGCTGGCCGACGCGGCGAAGTTCCCCCGAGACAAGACGTGCGGCGACGGCCTCACACCGCGCGCGATCGCCGAGCTCGATCGGCTCGGCCTGCACGACTGGATCCGCTCGCACACCACCAACCGCGGCCTGCGCGCCGCCGGCTTCGGCCAGGAGCTGCTCCTGCCCTGGCCCGGCGGCAGCCTGCCCGACTACGGCTCGGCCGTGCCCCGCACCGAGCTGGACGACAGGATCCGCCGCGTCGCGGTCGACGCCGGCGTCACCATGGTCGAGCAGGCCAAGGCGGTCGACGTCGAGCGTCACGGCGAGCGGGTGTCGGGCGTCGTCCTGCAGCTCGCCGACGGCACGCGCCACACGCTGGCGTGCAAGCGCCTCGTCGTCGCCGACGGCGTGCGCTCGCCGCTCGGGCGCGTGCTCGGCCGCGAGTGGCACCGCGAGACCGTCTACGGCGTCGCGGGCCGCAGCTACGTGAAGTCCGGCCGCAGCGACGACCCCTGGATCTCGTCGCACCTGGAGCTGCGCGGCACCGAGGACGAGATCCTGTCGGGCTACGGCTGGATCTTCCCGCTCGCCGACGGCGAGGTGAACCTCGGCGTGGGCACCCTGGCCACCGCCAAGCGTCCGGCCAAGGTGCAGCTCAAGCCGCTGATGGAGCACTACGCCCGCCTGCGGCGCGACGAGTGGGAGCTCGGCGACGAGCTGCGTGCCCCCACGTCCGCGCTGCTGCCGATGGGCGGCGCGGTGTCCGGCGTCGCGGGGCCCAACTGGGCCCTGGTCGGCGACGCCGCCGGCTGCGTCAACCCCCTCAACGGCGAGGGCATCGACTACGGCCTCGAGACCGGACGCGTCGTCGCCGACCTGATGGCCTCCCAGGACGACGTCGAGCTCGCCTGGCCCGCCACCCTGCGCCGCCACTACGGCGAGGCGTTCTCGGTGGCCAGGCGCCTGGCCGGGCTCATCACCGTCCCGCGCGTGCTGCCCCTCGCCGGTCCGGTCGGCATGCGCTCCACGGCGCTGATGACCGTCGCGCTGCGCGTCATGGGCAACCTGGTCACCGACGAGGACCGCGACGTCACCGCCCGCCTGTGGCGCACCGCCGGTCGCCTGTCGGTCAGGATCGACAAGCGCCCGCCGTTCCCCGCCCGCGACCTGCGCGTCTAGGGCCGCCGGGGTCCAGGGATCGTCAGCGCGGCCGGTCGTCGGGGACGACCTTGTCGAGGCGCCTGGAGGACTCACTGAGGAGGCGCTCCATCGCCGCCACCGGTATCTCGGTCAGCATCGCGTTGACGACGCGCTCGCCCGTGGCGTCGTCCTCGAACACCTCCGCGAGCAGTCCCCGCTCGCTGTCCCACATCTCGACCATCATCCCGTCGCGCTCCGGAGTCGAGTCGTCGGCGGTCACGAACTCGTAGTACACCGCTCTCACCTGTTCCTGCTCGACATCATCTGGTGGATGGTGCCTCGAAGGTCCCGGCCGCGCTACCGGTTTCCCGTGCCCGGCCGCCGCCGCATCAGGGCCCGGGCGAGCAGCGGCGCGACGAGCAGCACCGCGAACAGCCGGATGACCTGCACGCCGAGCACGAACGTCACGTCGCCGCCGGACTCGACGGCCGTCGCGAGCACGGCGTAGAGCCCGCCGGGCGTGGTGG